>JBBRTN010000106.1:0-6422 GCA_038244395.1 Ignavibacteria bacterium | reverse complement strand
TTTTTTATTCTTTGACTTTAAGAATGCTTTTTGATTTTAATTCATTAATTACGCTTTCCGCCCAGCCGGCAAAATTGACATCTTTTGAAGTATCTCTTTTCAGCTTCAGAGCATCAATGTAATTCAGGTTTATTACATCATCGTTTGAAATACTTAATGAAAGAAGTTTTTCGAATATGCTCCTGAAATTATTTTCGGATAAATTTGCAATCGAATTTATGAACGCCTGAAACCAGATTTTGTTTTGAGAAATACTGTTTAGTATTCCGTCATCGATGAAATTATAATATTCATCTCCGTATGCTTTCAATCCATCCGAGGCGGTAAACCTTACACCGAAATAATCATAGCTCATTAAATGAATCAGGGCAGGAATATTTGATTCAAGTTTGTAATTATTAAAAGCATATGCAATGTCTTTATTGTATAGTTTATAAGGTGAATTTTCATTTGCAAGCCCGATAAGTTTTTTTGAAGCTCTTGAAATAAAATCTGTATCAGTGGAATCAATTTTTATTTTTCCCAATGCATTGACTGCAGCTGATCTTATCCTGACATTTTCATTATTTTCATTATTGGTTAAGTTAAGTAATTCTTCCCGTCCAACCGGGTTCCTGGTTTCGCCGAAGAGGTAACAAATGAAAGCTACTTCATTCTGATTGAAAACGGGTTTAGCTCTCACCGAGTTATTATACAGCCTGAGTTTTTCCGTAAAAAAATTTCCCATGCTGTATCCGATTTTAAAGGAGAGGTTCCTCAAAACCAGGGCTGCTCTGTGGTCATCGGTATCGAGATATTTCAATATATACTCGGGAGTATTCAGGCTGTCTTCGGCGAGCTTTCTGAATCCATACTCCTGCCATTTTGAAAATCTGGGCTCGATAGTCTTTGCCATTGTAAAATATTCTTCCTGCGAATAATCTTTAGAAGAGTCAAGTTCGATTTTAAATGTATTGCCGCTGAATTGGGATGCCTCATCCCGCAGATAGTAGTCGTTCATCACTCCCCACATTGAATTATTATTTATAACACTGTCGGGACCGCTGACTGAATAAAAATCTTCACCCGAAACATCCAGAAAAATTCCCGTGCTTCCGTATTCGCGTCTGGAATTTCCATAGCCTCTCGTATTGTCCGGCTCCTTATTAAGGTAACCGTCACGTCCGCTCTCGTCAATGAATATTCCAATTCCGTTTGCATTGCCTGCTCCCTGTGAAAGCGAGTAAGCGGAATAATTATCGTTGCCTCTTACATCATCAAGAAGACCGAAGCCAAAATCATGACCGCATCCCTGCGACACACCGTCTGAAGAATAGAAATCCCAGCCGTCATAATCTTTTAAGAGTCCCACAGCAAGGTGTATTCCGGCTCCCTGTCCGTACTGATATGAATTATATTTATCATGTCCTGACTTGTCCACAATGCACCCGAGTGCGTACCAGTATGCGCCGCCTTGTCCGAAAATATCCGTAGAATAAAAATCATTTCCTCCTCCTTCTATTATCAGACCAATTCCTCCAGCATAATACGGACGCAGTCCCAGCCCGTATCCCTGGCACATTGAAACGTAATGATCTTCATATCTTCCGATGTCAAGTGAGCGTTCATCTACTAAATAATTATCATTGCCGGAATTATCGACAATCACGCCAGCTCCTTCGGTCATTCCGAATCCCTGTGAATATGAATTGGCTATATAAACATCATTCCCGTTTCTGTCAGCGAGCACACCGACTCCAAATGAAGCAGCGCCTATTGAAAATTGATTTGCCCGGTAAGTATCATTTCCGTTTTCATCATACAAAACTCCAAGCCCGCATATAGCTGAACCGAGCGAAACATTTTTTCCCCGGTATGTGTCATCGCCTTCTTTATCAAAAATAAATCCCGAGGAAAAAACTGAACCCGCAAGACAATAGTCATCGTCAGATGAATAAAAATCATTTCCGGAAATATCAATGATACAGCTGAAATTATTTTCAAATAAATCATTTGTTTCTCTTTGAATATTGTAAATATCATCACCGCCCTCATCAATTATAAAATCGAAATGCCCTGTGTAAATATTTTTTCCCTTGCCGCCGACAGCGATCCTGATTCCGTCTTTATCATAATAGTAAATAAACTTTCCCTGCACATTGCCGTTATTAATTTCTTTTTCATCGCCTGAGTTATTATTTAAAAAATTATCAGCAGATAAATCGCTGAATAACTTATAACATATAATTAAGTCTTCAATATTATGATTAAAGTCTGAGGTAAATCTCACGTCAGATAAAATATCAAGAGTCCTTTTAGAAACAGAGATGGATGAATCCCGCGCCCGGTTAAATTTGAATATATCCGAATTATCATTGCCTCCATCTTCGGTCTCAGATTCTGAAATGAGTGACAATAAATTTTTCGAGAGATAACTTTTTTCTTCCTTACTTAAAAAATTCAGTGCTGATTTATTATCGGCGGAGCGGGCTTTTGTATATGATGCCAATATTTTAACAAGTTCCGCGACACTTAAATTTTGCCCGCTATTTTTATAAAGGCTCTTGGCGAAATCCACAGGCGCAGTGTTTTTTATGTTAAGCTTTGAGTATAGCCGGGCAACTAAATTTATTATATCCGAATTTTTATATTCCATCACGCTGTCCATAAACTCAAATGACTTTAACGGGTCTTTCATAATATCACGAACGACCGGAAGTAAAAGTTTGGAATCATTGGTAGGGGACTTGTCTTTGTCAAAATTAACAGGGATGGTAATGTCATTATGAGTAAGACCGCGGTAGGAGAGAGTAAAATCAAGTATCGAGCCGGTACTTACCCTTTGCTGGGAATAAAGATTATGAAAGATTAAGAGTAAGAAAATTAAAGATACTGTCATCAGTTATAGTTGTAACTGTAATTTACAAATTACAAATATAAAATTGAACGTCAAACCAATGATAAATGGTAAATGATAAATGATAAATGATAAATGATTTAATTTAGATTTTTTTTCCAAAAATAATTTTGAAGTGTGAAAAAAAAATATAAGTTTTGCTTTAAATTTATTTTATGTATGTTTGCACACCCCTATAAAAAAACTTTTTTGATGCAATAAATTTAAAATATGTATATAAAAAAAATTACTTTTTTTCTTTTACTTGCTTTATTGTTTGCGGAAATTAACTTCTCTTTTGCTCAGGAAACTACCGGCAGCAAAAAGTTAACATTACAAAAAATTACCGAAAAAATTTCTGATGGAGATAATCCGGGCAAGGTAAAACTGCAGCTGAACTCGCATAAGCCATTCGGATACAGTCCTTCATTACTAAAAGAAAATAATTTCCCAAAAGTCAGTCTTACCAAAAACTACGACAGCAAAAAATCCGGTATCAATAATTTCTCCGCATTCCGGGGAGAATCGAATTCTCTTTCTCCAAAGGAAAAAAATAAATTTATGTCTGAATATTTTCCGGAGAAATATATTCCATGGGAATCAACAAGGCATTTCGGACTTGCAGCATTTGAAGAATTATTTTTCAATATCGCATTTCCATGGGCTCTGGCAAGATTCGGGAGAGACTGGAGCGACCCGTCAGCAGGGGAGAGATGGCCGTTCATAGGGTTTCAGTCGATCTGGTCTAATATACAAAACGGTTGGAACTATGACGGAGATAACTTTACGACAAACAATTTCGCTCATCCCTTCGGCGGGAACATATTTTTTAACAGCGGCAGAACCAACGGATATAATTTCTGGGAGTCTTCGGCGTTTGCACTTACAGGAAGCTTTTTATGGGAGACGTTCATGGAGACAAATCAGCCCGCGATTAATGACTGGGTTAATACAGGAATGAATGGCGCGGCATTCGGAGAAATACTCTACAGGCTTTCGACTATGGTGACGGATAATGAAGCCAGGGGCTCGCATAGAGTCTGGACTGAAATTGTGGGGGGAATATTTAATCCCGTCAGATTTTTTACACGGCTGATGACCGGAGAATTATCAAGAGTATTTCCAAATCCTGACTGGAGAAAGCCGGATAAATTTGATTTAAGTCTTGATGCGGGAACACGCGTCCTTACCAATGATTCTTCAAAGAACAAACAGATTGAAGGATTATTTGAAATGACAATTAAATACGGCGACCAGTATAAACTTAAGAGCAAAACACCTTTCTCATATTTTCATTACAACATAGCATTTTCGACTCAGGCTCCTTCGCTCACTTCAATGAATGCATTCGGTTCATTGATTATAGTGCAGTTATCAAAACACAACGCTTTGGAAACAACACTGAACTATAACTATCTGAATAATACGGGATTCATATACGGCAATGCGGCTGTTGTCGAGCAATTAAAATCGAAATTCAAAATCAAAGGATTGAACTGGCATTCCAATATAGGCATCAGGCTGATTCCTATGGGAGGAACCTCCGATGATTATTTCCTTGACTCGACTGACGGCAGAAATTATGACTACGGTCAGGGTCTTGGAGCACAGGGAAAAATATCACTTCACACCGGCGGCTGGGAAATATTTGATCTGGAGTATACAATGGATTACATATGGACTCAAAGCGAGCCTTCTTTTTCCAAACATTTTCTGCAGGGAGGTGAACTTAAGTTACAGCTTCCGATAAAAGATTATTTTGTATTCGGAGTAGGGTTAGGGTATTATAAGAGAAAAAGTTATTACCGGTATCCCAACGGATTTATAACGAACCCGGCGACAGGGCTGCCAATGCCGACTCCGGACGTAAGTTTCCAGACTCCTATCGTGAGAGTTTATTTCAGAACAAGAATATTATAAAACCTGTAAATTAAATTATGAAAATATTTTTACTTATATTAATTTTTGCAGTTACCGGATTGAGTTATTCTCAGTCATTCGTCCCGCCAAAGCTATCTGACAAAGGATTAAACAAGAGTTCTAAAAATTACCTGTCTCAGCTCGATAACCAGGTCTTTATCAGTTATAGCTACATTCATAACCTTGGTAAATTCGGACAATATTACAAAGACGGAAGCGGCGTTAATCTGAACTACGGAAAGTATTTTCCTGATTCCTGGCTTGCAATACTCCAGGTCGGATATATAAAACAGAATTTAAGGGAAGGTATTGATTCCGGAGGTTATAAAAATTTTAATGTTTACCCGATTCATGTCGGAGGTCGCTTTTATCTCTACAAAAATATATTTATGCCTTATTTCTCTTTTATGAACGGATTAAATTTTATTTCTGCGACTAACTTTGTAGGCGATGGCGGACCCGGTGACCAGATGGTTTTAAGATATGCATTCCAGGTTGGGTTCGGATTCGATGTGAAATTTGCAAGAAACTTCGGAATCAATCTTAACATAGATTATAATAACAGTTTCTGGGAAGACTTTGATTTGTATGCTCAGCAAAATTCTAAAATGATGACAGGGTTTGAATTTGTGGGAGGAATATCATATAACTTTGGCAAATAAAATACTTTACACGAATTAGAATTTTCTTACCTGTTTTGAAAATTAAATAAAACCGGGGAAATTTATTCCATCATATTCTGAGATGCAAATTCCATTGCTTCTTCAACTGACATATTTTCTCCCTCTTTCCAGAATTTCTCAAATTCTTCCTCATTCAGATTTGCTTTAAGTAAGTTTTTTGTATCTTCAATTCTTGTCAGCTCACCTTCAATAATATTCTTCTTAGAAGATTCCAGCAGGGAAACATATTTAGCCGCCATTATACAGCCTTCCATGAATTTTTCCTGCTTAATAAAAATATTCGTAAACCCTTCGAGACCTTTAGCAATCGAATATTTATCTCCTATCTCATGTGAAATAATAACGGACTCTGTGAACAATTTTTTTGCTTTCTGAAGATCTCCTTTATCGTAGGCAATGTTTCCCAGTGTATTGATAGGTGTAACGTATACTCTGCGGTCTCCCAGTTCTCTGATAATTTCAAGGCTCTCTTCCAGCCGTCTCACGGACTCGTCAAAATCTTTGAGCATATAGGCAACTGAGCCAAGATTATTAAGAGCGATCGAAATTCCCTGCCTGTCACCCAGTTCAATCCTGAGCCGGAGACTTTCTTCAAATGCTGCAGATGCCTTTTCATAATTTGTTAATAAGTAATCTAATGCGCCTATGTTGCTTATGATTTTTGCGAGCTGAAGTGTGTCGTTAAGCTCACGGTAAAGAGACAGGCTTTCTATAAATTTAATACTTGCTTCATCATACTTTCCGAGCTGCATAAAGCCGATTGCCATGTTCTGCAGATTGCGGGCAATATAAGGTTTGTTGTTTATCTCCCGCGATATTACAAGGCTCTCATTTGAATATAAAAATAAATTGTCATAGTCTGATTCAAATACTCCAATCGTTGCCAGTGATATGAGAGTGACTGCCTCTCCTTCTCTGAATTTTATTTCCCTGAAAATTGCAAG
>JBBRTN010000105.1:0-6426 GCA_038244395.1 Ignavibacteria bacterium | reverse complement strand
GGAGGCTCGGTTGACTTATTTATCGTTACCCGAGTAAGAAATTAGAAGAGAAAAATGAGAATGCAAAATGAGAGGCTATCAGGAAAGTCAGGTAATAATTTAATTTATCAGACGGGTTAATATTAATATTTAATTTAATAAAGATTAATAAGCAGATATTCTCCCGGATTATTTTGGACACAGCAGACAGGTTTTTACTGGCCTTCATTTATTAATTCTACTGGTTCGGATTCATTCCAGCTGAGATAATATTTAGGGTCGTTCATATCCTTTGCGTAATTTGTCAGTTTCAACGGACGGAATGTATCCATCATTACTGCGGTCTCAAGAGTTTCCTTCTTTCCGAGATTCGCTTCAACGGTTCCGGGGTGCGGTCCGTGAGGGATTCCATTAGGGTGAAGACTTATCGAAGCAAATTCAACTCCTTTTCTGCTTGCAAAATTTCCGTCAACATAATACAGCATTTCATCCGAATCAAGGTTGCTGTGATTATAAGGAATCGGAACGGATAATGGATGATAGTCCAGTAGTCTAGGACAAAACGAACAAATTACAAATCCCGGTGCGGCGAAGGTCTGATGTATCGGAGGAGGCATGTGAATTTTACCGGTGATTGGCATAAAATCATTTATATTAAATTTCCAGGGATAATAAAAACCATCCCAGCCTACAACATCGAACGGATGAAACTCATAATGTATTGCAACAATCTGATTTCCCTTCTTTACTTTTATTACATAGTCTCCTTTTTCGTCGAATGTTACCTGATCATCAGGTGCATGAATATCACGTTCACAATATGGAGAATGCTCCATCAGCTGACCGTGCTCATTTCTATATCTCTTGGGTGTAGTGATGGGACCGCTTGATTCAAATGTAAGATAACGTGCTTCTTCTGTTTGATGAACCAGCTTATAAATTATTCCGCGCGGTATAACAATATAATCGCCTTCTTCAAATTTCAAATATCCAAGCTGGGTTTCCAGAGTACCTTTTCCTTCATGAACAAAAATTACTTCATCACATAAAGCATTTTTGAAAAAATAATTCATTTGGTTTTCAGGACGGCAAACACTCATCACTACGTCGTTATTGTACATTATAGGTTTTCTGCCGGATACCGCATCTCCTTTTTTTTTTGCCGGCTTCGTTCTGAAATGATACGGACGAAGAGAAGCATCTTTCCATTCTTCGATAGAAACATATTCTACTTCAGGCGAAATACTTTTTATCTTAGCGGGTGAATTTATATGATAGGCATTTGAATAAATGCTGTCAAAGCCGATTGTCGAAAAGAGTTCTTCTTTATAAAGGGAGCCGTCAGACTGCCTGAATTGTGTGTGCCGCTTTTGCGGGATCTTTCCGAGCTTGTGATAATATGGCATGATTCCTTCAGTTATGGTTAATAATTATTAGTGTTTAGTCATGTTTAATACTCCCTTCATATTCTTTCATTTCAAGGTAACGCTCTGCATCTATTGCAGCCATGCAGCCTGTACCGGCAGCAGTTACAGCCTGCCTGTAACAATTATCCTGAACGTCACCGCATGCGAAGACGCCTTCAATGTTTGTTTCACTTGTAGATTTTTTTGTAATCAAATATCCGTTTTCATCCATATCAAGTATACCTTTAAATATTTTAGAATTCGGTTCATGTCCTATTGCAGTAAAAAATCCGGCGCATTCTATTTCATATACTTCATTTGTGTTGACGTTTTTGACACGAACTCCCGTGACAGATTTTTTTTCATGTTCTACTTTTCCGAGAATCTCCTCGACCACTGTGTCGGTAATAAATTTGATTTTAGGATTTTCCTTTGCCCTGTCAAGCATAATTTTTGAAGCCCTGAAATCACTCCTTCTGTGTATTAGAATTACTTCACTCGCATGTCTCGTGAGATAATTTGCTTCTTCCATTGCAGTATCACCTCCTCCGACAACTACGACTTTCATTCCTCTGAAAAAGAATCCGTCGCAGGTGGCGCATGATGAAACTCCATAACCCATGAATATCTTCTCAGATTCCAGACCGATCCATTTTGCCGAAGCTCCTGTCGAAATGATCACAGTGTCTGCAGTATATTCCTTGTCTTCCTCATCCATCATTTGGTAAGGACGCTTTGAAAAATCAACCTTGATAATATTTCTGAATACAGACTTTGCGCCGAACCGGTATGTCTGCTTTCTCATAATGTCCATAAGCTCGGGTCCCATAATACCATGCTCATATCCCGGATAGTTTTCTACATCGGTTGTTATAGTAAGCTGTCCTCCGGGCTGGTGACCTTCGAATATCAAAGGGCTGAGATTTGCCCTGCCGGAATAAAGTGCTGCCGTAAGTCCCGCCGGTCCCGAACCTATTATTATGACTTTGTAATGATTACTGTGCATTCCGTTTGCAGTTACATCCATTGCTTTATTTAACTTAATTTATAAAATTCAATTTTCTCCTGAAGAGTCTTGTTATCGGGGTTTTTTTCCAAAGATTGTTTCCAGAATTTTAATGCGTTTGTATTATCCTTCATTGCATTATATATGTCGCCCAGATGCTCGAGTACCACTGCATTGTTTGAATTAACTGTAAGTGATTTTTCTGTAAATTCCCTGGCAAGCTTATAACTTTTCATCTTAAAATAAATCCAGCCGATAGTATCAAGATATGAAGAATTACCGGGATCTTTCTCCACTGCGATCTTTGCCATTGTTAAAGCTTTGTCTAAATTTTCATTTCTTTCGGATAAATTATAAGCATAGTTATTCAGTATCAGTATGTTCTGCGGATCCAGCTTCAGAGCCCTTTCATAAATTTGTGTTGATTTTGAAAATTGCCCTTGTGTATCATAAGCAAGAGCCAGTGTGGAAAGAACGCTGACATCATCCGGATTTATTTCAATCGCTCTTTCAAAATATACTAACGCTTCGGATTCTTTATTCATCCTCTGCAATGACAAACCTTTTATATAATTTAATCTGAAGTCATTCGGAAATTTCGCAAGACCGTCATCGAGAACAGTAACAGCTTCCGCCGGCTCACCCTGCTGAAAATATGCAAAGCCGATATTTATGTAGACTTCTCTCGATGTATCAGCATTCTGTAATGCCTTATCAAATTTTTCCTTGTAGCCGGTTCCGTTTTTATTTAACACATCTATTACTCCAAGGTAGTAGTACGGTATCCATTGGTCAGGATATCTGTTATTTAAATCAGTGAAAATATTTCTTGTAATATCCTTTGCAGATTCATCCTGTGAAATTAAATTAAAATAAAGTTCTCCTATCTGAACTTTTTCCCAGAACCCAAGTGAATCTTTGCCAAGCATCTTGCTGAAATTTTCAAACGCCTTATCACTTTCGTTTTGCTTGAAATAAATTTTAACAAGCTCCGTCTGGACTTCCTTGTTATCAGGATTAAGAGTAAAAATCTGCTCGTATATTCTTCTTGCTCCGTCTATATTATTACTCTTGATATATAAGGATGCGAGAAACTGTTTGATCTGAAGATTATACGGATCCAATTGCAGCAGGGCTTCGAGGACTTCTGTTGCTTTTTCATAGTTGTTGTTATGAATATAAATTTCATACATTTTATTCAGCACATCAAAGTCGTAACCTATTTGGTTCGTTATTTTTTCATAAACGACGATTGCCTTCCCCGGCATATTTAACTCCTGATAAAGTCTTGCAAGGGAATATAAACCGTAAGTATAATTAGAATCCAGGCTGATGATTTTTTCAAAAGTCTCAACCGCCCTGGGAAATTCATTCCGGGTAATATAAATATTCGCCAAAGTCTCGAGGTAATCCTGATTTTCCGGATCTAATTTCAAGGCGTTCTTATCTTCCGCTAAAGCTTCATCAAGCTTGTAGAGTTTATAATAAACCTGTGAAAGCGCATGATAAATTCCGGAAGACTTATCAAATTTCAGTGCAGTCCTGTAATTTTCTATAGCACCGATGAAATTATTTTTTAACTCTAAAGTCTTTCCCTCAATGAAAAAATATAGTGCCTTTTGGTTTTTGGTCGCTTCTTCTTTTCCTTTGGTTTCCTGTGAGTATGAAGCGCCGAATGTTGTAAGAAAAAAAAGCAGTGAATAGGTTAATCGGTATTTAAATTGTTTTAATGTCATTTGTATACAAAAATAGTTCGTGTAGCTTCAACAAACAACGCAGATTAAGTTGATGCCTTGGAGTTTGTTGGAGTTATTGGAGTTTTTTATTATTAACAAACTTTAAACTTCAAACTCCGCTAAAAAGTGCTGGATGATTTCAGGGAATGAATTATCTGATATTGGATTATATTGAATGGTAAGATAAGTAAATTTAAGAATTTGAAACTGCGTCGGAATAATCAGAGCTTAATTTTTCGGCGCTCATTCTGTAAATATTTATAAGGTTATCCGAATCTTCCATCAGCTCTTCAGCAATTATATCTTTCCTCCTGGAGTTTATATAATCCTTCACGTATTCTGACTTGATAAAAGTATTCTGCGGTACTATTTCGGATTTATTAACCCTTAAAGATTCGCTGTCATTCCATAAACCTTTGAGCCAGTTGAGAGTCGGAACAAAAAATAAATTTTCTTTGATTTCAGAATTGCTGTCCTCTTCATTATTTCCAATATCGGATTTACCGGTCAGGCAAATATCAACAATGCCTAATTGTCCGCCGGGTTTTAAAAACCTCGCAATATAATCAAGGTAACCTCTGTTGGTTCCGAAATAATTAAAAGAATCTACGGAAATTATTACATCAAAATAAGAATTTGGAAAGGGAAGATTTTTTGCATCCAGTTTTAAAGGTCTTACCGTTTGTTCGCAGTTCATAGATTTAATTCTTTCAAGATTTTCCGTAACACACGTTTTAGGATCTATTGCCCAGACATTTACTGAAAATTCCTTTGCAAGGAAAATAGCGCTTATGGCTTTTCCGCATCCGAGGTCCAATACTTCCATGCCGGGCTTAAAATGGATTATCTCACAAAGCGATTCGAGGTTATATAAAACATTTTCACCTAATGAATTTTTCCTGACCCATTCCTTGTCATATTTTGTACTCAGATGAAAAAATTTATTTTCAATTCCCGCACTCATATTTTTTTAACTAACAGGATTTTCGTCTGCTTCTTTCACAGGAACTTGTTTTATTGCTTCTGAAATTTTTGCATTAGCATAAGCCCCGTATGCATCCATAATAATTCCTTTGGTACCTGTACTAGAGGAAATCGCATAAATAATCGTCGCATCCGAAGGGTCGGAATCTCCCTCGTAGCGGTAAGTTTTTTCGATAATTAAATCACCCGGAAGAAAACTCTCATTAGTTTCTTTGCATATAAATCTTCCGTCAATGATTTCGAAATCATAAAGAAATTGTTTTTCTCTTAATTTGTTTATCATTTCAACCGGTGTTTTCATTTCTTTTTCCATCGATCTTCAAATTTAATTTAAGTAAAATTGCCTGTTTAAAAAGGTGACCTGTTCGAAATTATCCCCAAATAATTTTAGCACGAACAGGTCGTTGGTGTGAGTAGCGTATGTGGTTTTGAAAGATCTCTAAATATTATTTATAATGGTTGATTCTTGTTTTTCCTGTTGTTGCCCGCAGGTTTGTGAAGCTTAAGTTCATCTTCATAGGGCTTTGTTAAAATCTGTGTATCCGGGTTCAGTTTTGTTCCGATTTCTTCATGATGATTCTTCTTTATATTATCCTCGTTCAGAGCATTTAGTAATTCTTCAGTCTCTCTAATATCTTTATTAGGGATATCATAATTCAGAGAATTATATTCAACATAAACTCTTTCACCCGGCTCAGAATTTTTGTTACTGCCGTTTTTTATTGAGTCAGCGTCTTTCAGGTCTTTTAAGTTTAAATTCTCTTTTCCGTTCATTTTAATCTCCTTAAAGAAGTTACATTATTTGTTAAATGATTTCTTGCATTACGATTTGCAATGAGTATGCCAAGAAAATCTATTGTATTTTTCCCCTATATTAACAAAATGCAGGGATAAATAAACTTAGTAGGTTAGTGGGGTCTGACACACATGTCACCGAATGTCTGAAAAATCTTATGACAGGATTCAGACGTGATTGATTTCGCGGAGAGTTTTTGGATTAAATTGTTTAACCGGAGCCTTATTACTGAATGTCCAGGTAAATGTTTTTTAAAGAAAATACAGAATACTGTCTGAAATTTTAATTAATACCCAGATTTTTAATTTTTCTATAAAAAGTTCTTTCATTCATATTTAATATTCTGGCAGCCTTGGATTTATTGCCCTTTGCCTCATGCATAGCTTTCATTATCATTTCTTTCTCGATTTCCTTTGTCATTCCGGATATGGATGTATCTTCATTCTTAGAGGTTGTTGGCTGTTCCATTCTTATTTCATCCGGAATATCAATGGCGGTTATGGTTTCTCCTTTGCAAAG
>JBBRTN010000104.1:0-6462 GCA_038244395.1 Ignavibacteria bacterium | reverse complement strand
CCTGATAAAGCCACATTGGGAATATCAAGGAATGTGGAAAATAAAACCACGGGCAGAATAGCAGCGCCTGTGAATGCAATATTGCCCGCAACTTTTTTAACAAAGTTTGAATATTCCGGGTCCATATCATGCAAGCCGTCCTGCCAGCTGAAAAAGAAAAACAGTATTGCGCTCCCTGTAATTGTCACTGAAAGAACGACTATAAAGAGAAAGTTAAGCATAGTGGCGGTTGATAAAAACATCTGTGCGATATTCTGAAAATCCTGGTAACTGTCTGAAAACAATGCGATGGATGTGCCGCCTGCAAAAAACACCGCAGTTAATATAAGAAGAACAAATGCATATAGACCTGAATTTGAATTTGTATTCATAAGGTCAAATTCGTAATCTGAAATATCTTCGGGAATCTTCTTTTCCAATTCCTTCTTCGGAAGTCCGGTGATGCCTTTGAATGTTTCTATGAGCGTTTCAATCTGAAATGTATTCTGATAGCTGTAGATGAAATTTACCGCGATAGCCATAAACAGCGTGGCTACAAATAAAAGACTTACTGAAATTACTTTTACTTCAAACATCAGCTGGGCATAGCAAAACGTAATTGCAAGAAGCGGTATTACTCCAAGACCAACACCTACAAACCTGTTCAGTGCAAGCTTATCAATAATATCCTTTGCAAACCTGACGAACAATTTATTTTTCTTCTTCCTTCCGTATGCGTTGAATATGACGGAGAAACCTGTCCCGCCGAAAAGCATTCCGAAAAACGGGAGAAAGATTAGCATCGACAGACCTAATATGATTTTCAGCAGGTTAAGATGCTGTGTGGTTGCAGGTATTACTAAATTGTCTAAAAAATCCATTTAAGAAATTTGTATTAATTTAATCCAAAAAAAGTTTTACGAGCTTATCTAAAGATAATGAAGTTACAATTAAAAGAGTAAAAATATTGATCCGTATGAACATATTTTTTATGACTTTATTATCTCCTGATGAATTTAAAAACAATACTGACTGGACAAACAGCCAGCCGCATACTAACACAAGAAATATATTTGTGATATAATAATTCATAATGCCGAAGAAATTAAATGACAAAGCTATCACGACTGTAAGTATGATCCAGCAGAAAGTAATGTTCATCAGCTGTCTCTTAGAGAATACATTGGTGAGTGTCGGGAAGCCGCCTTTATCATAGTCGTTGCCGTATATCAAAAGCAAAATCCAGAAGTGCGGGATCTGCCATATAAAAAAGAAAGAAGCGATTAATAAAATTTTAGGGTCGAAGACATATCCTCCGGCAGCTACCCAGCCTGCAACGGGCGGCAGCGCGCCTACGAGAGACCCGGGGATTATTGCCAGTGAGAAAATTTTCTTTAAAGGAGTGTAGACCGCATTATACCAGAAAAATGTAAGAAGCCCGATTCCCAGAGTCAGTAAATTTGATTTTAATAAAAGCGTAGCGCATCCCAGAATTAAAAATACAAATGAGATCATCAGGACGGCACGGGATGAAACTGTCCCGGAAGGAATAGGCCTGTTCTTAGTTCGGTCCATTAATAAATCAGTGCGCCTTTCCTGGTAATGGTTTAAAGCCGCAGCGCCGCAGGCAAGAAAGAAAATTCCCCCAACAGGAAAAAGCGAAAACGAATCGAAGTTTTGTGATGCCAGTATATATCCCAGCGCAGTAGTGAATGCAACAAGGACTGTAATCCGTAATTTCGTTACTTCAAGCAGAATCCTGACTTTGCTCATTAAGCCTGACTTCTGATTTACTCCGATTGTTAATTCTTTTTTATGTGAAGTTGCAGTCTGGATAATTTATTAATTTTATTTTTTTAATGAATCCGGTTTCTTCATATCAGGAACATTACTATTTTTTTTTATTGAATCTGTTTTTGTATTTGCATCGTGTTTGGTAGAATCAGTTAATTTTGTTTTTACGGAATCATTCACGCTGTTTGTAATTGTTGTTTTAAGACTATCTTTCTTTGTGGTATCGGGCGGAAAATAATTTTTCCATATACGGAATTCCTCTTCGGGAATAACACGAACAGTAGCATACATGTAAGAATGGTTAAGCCCGCAATACTCCGCACACGCAGCATAATAATTTGCAACGTCGTTAGTCCTTATCCAGTAATAATTTGCCCGTCCCGGAACAACATCTTCCTTTACCCTGAACGCCGGGAGAAAAAAACTGTGTATTACATCTATCGAATGGAGATTAAACTTAACGTCCGTGTTTGCCGGAAGAAAAAGCGTATCGGATTTTTTCTTATTATCATATTCAAAAGACCACTTCCACATTTGTCCGTTTACCGATACCTGCATTGCATCTTTAGGCACATCTCTCATATTTTTAAATCCTGTCCAGCTTACAAAAAACATAATAAGCACAAGTATTACAGGAATGACTGTCCATATGATTTCTATCGTTGTATTTCCTTCTATGGTCGATGGGACGGGATGCCTTTTTTTGGCATACTTGTAAACAAAATAAAGCATTGCCCCTGTGATAATCAATAATAGTATTATCGAAATAACTGTAATAAACCAAAACGTGAAATAAAATTCATTTGCTATACTAGGTCTCATATTTAATTTCTTTAATGTCTTTTAATTTCTTTAATATCTGAAAGTTAGATCGAAAAAAGTTAATACTAAAACGATAATGAACACCACCATGCAGATCCCGATAAAGAGCTTGATGATTTTGTTATCAAATTTTACATGCATAAAAAAATTCACTACAAACATAGATTTTATAAGCGCAATTATCAAAGCTGCCGTCAGTGCAAGGCTGCCGAGATTAATTCCCGCCACTGCAACTGTAATGGAGGTAAGTGAAAGCAGTCCTATCCACACAAGAATATTCACACCATAGCTCGGATGATGTGCTACTGCTATGTGGCCTTCGTCATGCCCTTCCGGATGAGCCGGATGTTGTTCTAAATGCTGATCGTGATTCATATGAAATTTTAAAATGTATTTATTATTAAATCCTGAATTCGAATTTTTTAATGTATTAAATAAAGCAACGGGAATAGGAAAATCCAGATGATATCAACCAGGTGCCAGTATAGTCCTGCATTCTCTAACTTCTGGAAATTTTTACTTGTCAGGATATCTTTTTTAATCTGCATCATTACAAACCCGATGAAAGCAAGCCCGACTATAATGTGCAGCCCGTGAAGTCCTGTCATTACATAATACAATCCGAAATACATCACCTCACCCTCGCTCATATCCTGAAGTGCTGGACCCTTAGGATAAATTCCGTGCTGAAATTTTGCTCCCCATTCGAAATATTTATTTACTAAAAATAATATCCCGCAAAAAATTGTTATCCAAAGGAAAAACAAGCACAGCTTCTTTTTATTTTTTTGCAAAGCCACTATTCCCAGGACTACTGTCAGACTGCTCGTCAAAAGAATTATTGTATTGAGCGCACCCATCAAGACATCTAAATGCGTTGCAGCTGCTGCAAAGCCTTCCGGATAAATAAACCTGTAGGAAGCATATAAAATGAACAGTCCTCCAAACAGGAGAATTTCGGTAAATAAAAATAACCACAACCCCATCTTCGAACCGAAATCATCCCGGTGTATGTGTACTTCCTGAATTTCCTGCGTCATTGTTTCGGGTTGTTTGCTCATTGCATTTTGTTCTCCTCTTGTCCGTGAATAACAGTATGATCGTAAGGTCCTGTTGTCACAGTCGGTATTACTTTAAAATTTTCCATTGGAGGAGGCGAAGGAATTGTCCATTCAAGCGTGGTTCCGCCCCATGGATTGTCCGGAGCTTTTTTTCCGTTTCGCAGTCCTTTGTATAAATTATAAAACATTACAAGAATACCAGATACAAGAATCCATGATCCGACTGTCGAAATCCTGTGATATATCTCAAACTCAGGAAGATAATCATAATACCTTCTCGGCATTCCCATATAGCCCATGATAAAGAACGGGAAATATAATGTGTTGAACCCAATAGCAATCCAGTATGCAGTGATCTTTGCCACCTTCTCATTATACATCTTACCGAACATCTTTGGAAACCAGTAATGCAGTGCGGCAAAAAATATTATTCCCATACCTCCGAACATAACATAGTGAAAATGTCCAACCACGAAATAAGTATCAGTCAAATGTAAATCTGTATTCAAAGCTCCAAGCGTTAAACCTGTCAGACCTCCGATTGAAAAAATAAAAATGAAAATAAGAGTAAACAGCAGCGGAGCAGTAACTACAATCGAACCTTTGTAGAGTGTCGCCACCCAGTTAAAGACTTTTATACCCGAAGGTAAAGCCACCATAAACGTAAGCAGGGAAAAAATTACTCTTGATGTATCACTGATACCGCTCGAAAACATATGATGTCCCCATACTAAATAACCAACGAGAGCGATTGCAAGACTCGAAATTGCAATCGGAGTATATCCGAATATCGGTTTCTTTGCAAATGTCGGAATGATTTCCGAGACAACACCCATCGCAGGAAGAATCATAATATAAACTGCCGGATGAGAATAAATCCAGAACATATGCTGGTAAAGCAGCGGGTCACCTCCCAGCGTAGGATCAAAAATTCCAATGCCTAAAGTCCTTTCTAAAATAATCAAAACCAAAGTGATTCCGATTACAGGAGTTGCGAGCACCTGTATCCATGATGTTGCATACATTGCCCAGCAAAACAAGGGCATCCTGAACCAAGTCATTCCCGGGCATCTCAGCCTGTGTATAGTTGCAATAAAATTTATTCCCGTAAGTATAGTTGAGAATCCCAGCACAAACGCCGCAAATACGGATAAAGAAATATTAGCCGTCGACCTTATGCTGTACGGGACATAAAATGTCCACCCTGTATCCATCACGCCGCCGGGCTTTAAAATCGAAAACAGCGCAAGGAGCGCACCGATAATATAAAGATACCACGACATTAAATTTAGTTTTGGGAACTGAACATCCTGAGCGCCGATTTGTATTGGCAGAAAAAAATTACCGAATATCGCCGGCACGCTGGGAATAATAAAAAGAAAAACCATTATCACTCCATGAAGAGTAAATAACGAATTGTAAGTCTGAGCCTTCATTATTGTTTCACCGGGTGTAAGCATTTCAAGTCTCATAAATACGCCTAAGGTCATTGCCACCAGGAAAAAGAAAAGAACAACTCCCAGATACATAATCCCGATTCTCTTGTGGTCTGTCGTCAGCAGCCACGAAGCTATTCCCTTATGCTTGGTCCTTACATTATAAAAATCAATTTCCGCTGTCCGTCCCGGAACAGCTATAGTTCCGTTTGCCATAATAAGTTTATATATTTTTTAATTTTATCGTTTTCTTTTTCAATGTTAAAAATCCAATGAATATCCCAAGCATCAGCAGAATACCTGCACCTGCTATCCTGGTAATATTCAATACATACTTTCTTCCTTCCGGGTCAAAGCTGAAACACATCTTCATTAGTCTGTTTATTGAAGGAACTACTTTTCCTTCTGATGCTTCTGTCACCGCCATTTTAAAATCAAATGGTAAAAACTCGACTCCGTATAAATATCTTGTCACCGTACCTTTAGATGAGACCACCATTACAGCGGCTCCGTGCATATAATCATTTCCCTGCTTCTGAAATTTAAATCCAAGCGCATCTGCAATCTTTTTGATATTTGCACTGTCCCCTGTCAGAAATCTCCATGAGTCTGCCGGAATTTTTTTGTCCAGATTGTCAAGATAGCTTTGTTTCTTTCCCGATGCAAGCAGATAATCTTCTGTCGGGTCAAAGCTTATCGTAACAAGGTCATAATCTTTTCCCGGCACCATGTCCGATTTATTAATCACATCAGATACACTGTTGAGCAGCGGGCTGCAGATACCCGGGCATCTGAAATATACAAGAGAAAAAATTGTTGGTTTTGTTATAAGACTTTTTACGTCCACCTGCTTTCCGTTTTCATCAGAGAGCATTATCCCTGCGGGAATGTCACTGCCGAGCCTTTCATATATCCCGACTTCCGGTACCGGCGCTTCATTGTCATCCTGTGAAAAAGAAAATCCGGCGCTGAGAATAAACATCCATGATAATAATAATAATATGTACTTCATTTTTTTTTCGCTCCTTCAAGCTTTATTAAACTTTATTTTTTGCAAAGAGATTTTTTAAATACTGATAAACCTTTGAGGTTTCGTCCGGACTTAGCTGGTATACTGTGGCTTTAAAGCCTTTGTCAAGAGGATCAGTTTCAAGAAATCTAACAAACTCTTCCGCACTTTCATTCCATTGCATGTTAGAAGCCAGTGAATACAGCGCTTTAGTTTCATTGCGGAATATTGACCTTACTATCACAGCCGCCGTATCATTTTTATCATTTGTAATTTTGTATGAGATTTCCTTCAGGTCACTTGTTAATGTATCGCTGTTCAATACTGTTAAATCCATTGCCAGAGAAAGCGGAATCTGGTT
>JBBRTN010000103.1:0-6502 GCA_038244395.1 Ignavibacteria bacterium | reverse complement strand
GAAGGACATCATTATTAAATCGGATCATCAGGTAAAACATTATGATTGAAAAAATAATAGCCGGCACCATCAGTCGTATCAGGCTTATGCCGCTTGCTTTCATTATGGTTATCTCGTTATTGGAAGACATCGCGCCGAAAGCCATAAGCGCAGATACAAGCATTGCCATTGGCACTGCAAGCGTAACCATCCACGCGAGATTCAGTGATATAAGCTGTATGATGACCCAGATGCTCAGACCTTTTCCCACGAACTGGTCAAGGGACTTTATTAGAAACTGAAACAGAAATAAAAATATAACTGTCGTCAGTGCAAAGAAAAAAGGTCCTATGAGGGATTTGAGTATGTATCTGTCTAATATCAAATTATAAATTCTTATTTCAATTTTTTATAACACCAAGTTCTTTTCCGACTTTTGTAAATGCTGCAATGCATTTATCAAGCTCTTCACGGGAATGAGCTGCTGAGAGCTGAACTCTTATTCTCGCTTTGTCTTTAGCCACCACCGGATAAAAAAATCCTATGACATAAATTCCTTCTGTCAGAAGTTTCGCCGCCATATCCTGGGACAGCTTTGCATCATAAAGCATGATTGGCACTATGGGATGAATGCCCGGCTTTATATCAAACCCCGCTTCAGTCATCTTCTCTCTGAAATATTTTGTATTCTCTTCGAGTTTATCCCTGAGTGATGTAGTCCCGCTAAGTATATCAAAAATTTTAATTGAAGCGCCCACTATCGACGGGGCAAGCGAATTTGAAAATAAATACGGCCTGCTTCTTTGCCTGAGCATCTCTATGATTTCCTTTCTGCCGCTTGTAAAGCCGCCCATAGCTCCGCCCAGCGCTTTGCCGAGTGTGCCTGTAATAATATCAACTCTTCCGATTACATCATTAACCTCTATCGAGCCTCTTCCTGTCTTACCGAGAAATCCGGTACAGTGGCATTCGTCTGTCATTACCATTGTATTATATTTATCCGCAAGATCGCAGATACCCTTTAAATTTGCTATCACTCCGTCCATCGAAAAAGCTCCGTCTGTGCAGATAAGAATCTGCTCTGCGCCTTTTGACTTTGCTTCTTTTATTTTCTCTTCGAGGTCCGCCATATCATTATTCTTATATCTGAATCTCATGGCTTTGCAGAGCCGGACGCCGTCAATTATACTGGCATGATTCAGTTCATCCGAAATTATAGCATCCTTCTCCCCCAGCAGCGGCTCAAACACTCCTCCGTTTGCATCGAAACATGCTGCATAAAGAATTGTATCTTCCGTTCCCAGAAATTCGCTGATCTTCTGCTCGAGGATTTTATGAATTTTCTGAGTGCCGCATATGAAACGGACAGAGGACATTCCGTAACCCCATTCATCAAGTGCCTCGTGGGCTGCTTTTATAACATCGGGATGAGATGAGAGTCCGAGATAATTATTCGCGCAGAAATTCAAAACTTGTTTTTCATTTACTTCAATCTCCGCAGCCTGCGGAGTCTCGATGATTCTTTCTTTTTTAAAGAGTCCCTGTTCTTTAATTGAATCAAGCTCCTTCTTCAAAGCAGGTTGAAATTGTGAAAACATAATTTAAATTTAAATTTAAAATTTAGATAAGATTTAGAATTTGTAAAAGTAAAATAAGATTTTTTTGCGAAGGGTTTAAGACAATAAACAGTAATGATTGCTTTCTTTGCTTTCTAAGTTAACATTTCCTTACTTATCTTAATCTGCAGGTACCTTAACAGTAACAATAAAAATCCTATTGCAAGACTGTATTTAAGAAATGAAACGAATTCAAATCTTAAGTCATTAAGAGGTGAAATAAGATTGAGAAAATATTCATCACCAAGTACAGGGACAATCGGGACTCCTGTCTCCGTATCGGGCCGCAAAGGCTCGGGTATCTGTGTAAATATTTTCAAAGATATACTTTGAAATAAGACAAGCGGAATTATAAGAGATATTTTTTTAAATAAAAGTACATGATTTGAAATAACGAGTCCCAGCAACAGTAGTATGACTGGCGCAAACCACAATATAATTCTTCTTGAATCCGTTCCTCCGATGAAACTTAAAACTACTGAACACAGGATTAAGAATAATAAATACCGGTTCACTTTTAAGAATTTATAAATTTCCCTGCGAAAAAATATCAGAACAGCAACTACAGGACCGACTGCGATAAACCAGGCATATACATACTGGAACAGGGACTTCTCATATAAAAAATAGAATGTTGTCTTTAAAAAAGAGTGCTCCGTATTTGTGTTTGTCACGGACAAATGGGTCAGCGCGATCCCTGCAATTGATGCTGCCAGAGGAAGGAGAATTATTGCCGCTCCCGAAAATATTTTTTTAAAGTCCGGATAAGCCGGATAAGCCGGATAACAAAGCGTGTTAAATCCCAAAGGATTGATTGCAAAAAATAATGCGAAAGGAAGAATGAAAATATATTCCCTGAACAAAATGCCGGTAAAACATATTGCCGAAAATATTATAATAGAAATAACGGATTTTCTCAGCCTGTATTTTTCGATCAGCAGCAAACCGGAAAGCAGGAATACCTGTCCCCATGAATCTGTCATAACAGGACAGAAATAAATAAATCTTGTATCACAAAGGGGATGAAGCAGATAAAAAATTAATAAAATGAAGATTAGATAAAAGTTCTTTATGTAAATTTTCAGGAATAAAAATAATAAAACAAATGCCAGAAAATTTCCAATTAGATTAGCATAAAAAAATCCCTGAATCAAATCACACTTGGCGGTTTTATAAATAAGACTTGCCAGAAAAGGAGTTCCCAATCTGTAAACCAAAGGTGCCTCAGCTTTGATTTCCTGCCCTTGTGAAAATTCTTCAGCCATTTTGTAATACTCAACTCCGTCAAGACCTTTACCATCATTGAGTATTATTCTTCTTTGCGTGAACGAAAAAAAAAGATTAAATACTAAGAACAATACCAGTACAATTAAATACTGAACGGCTTTATTTTCTTTCATAAAAATTTTCAAACCCGAAATTAAATTACTCCTTCATCATATGCGGATTCGCCGTGAATTGCGGAATCAAGACCTTCGTCCTCTTCGTGCTCGTCCACACGGACTCGCGTAAAAATATTAATAATTTTAAGCATGATATAAGTAAAAACAAAAGCGTACACAGCTGCCCCAAGCGTTGCTGCAACCTGCTTAAAGAAGAATTCTGTTTCACCGGACATCAGTCCATTGGCTCCGGCAGGATTTATATCCTTTGATGCAAATACCCCGAGCAGGATCGTTCCAAGTACGCCGCCGACACCATGAACTCCCCAGACATCGAGGGCGTCGTCCCATTCCATTTTATTTTTTAAATTAACAGCGAGGTAGCAGACTATACCTGATGCAATACCTATTATCACTGCATCAGTAAGAGAGACATATCCCGCAGCAGGAGTAATAGTCGCAAGCCCTGCAACTGCGCCGGTTAGAAGTCCGACAAACTTTGGCTTCCGCTGTCGGTTCCATTCAATCACCAGCCATGTTATTGCGGCAAAGGAAGCTGCAATATCTGTATTTAAAAACGCAAGCCCCGTAATAGCATTTACATCAAGCGCGCTTCCTGCATTGAATCCATACCAGCCGAACCAAAGCAGGCCTGTTCCCAGCGCGATCAAAGGAATACTATTTGGTTTATTTTCTAAATTCCTTCTTTTGCCAATATACATTACAGAAGCAAGTGCGGCAAAACCTGCAATTGCATGCACAACTATTCCTCCTGCAAAATCAAGTACTCCCCAATGAGCCAGCAGTCCGCCTCCCCACACCATGTGAACAAAAGGATAATAAACAAACAATTGCCACATTACAAGAAAAATTAAATATGCCTTAAAAGTAACGCGGTTCATAAAAGCTCCTGTGATGAGTGCAGGCGTAATAATCGCGAACATCATCTGATAAGCCATAAAGACAAACTCCGGCAGTTTTGGATTTCCTGAAAAAGCCGAATTCAGTGTGACCCCGTTCATCATAAATTTATCAAGGTTGCCGATAATCCCGCCGTCACCTCCGCTGAAGCAAAGAGAGTATCCTACAAAAAACCAGAGTATTGTGGTAATACCCATTGAGACAAAACTTTGAATCATAATACCGAGAATATTCCTTCTGCCGGCAAGCCCTCCGTAAAAGAATGCAAGTCCGGGTGTCATCAGCATAACGAGGCTCGTTGCCAGAAGCATAAAGCCGGTAATACCAGGATCGAAGTTCATTTTATTGTTCTCCTTGTGGGTTTATTTTTTTAAAATATTTTTTAGCTCTGTGTTAACTGCCGGGTTTACAAAAACAGAAGTGAAATAATTCAACATAAAAATAAATTTTAAGCTGCAGTATTCGGATTTGGTGTAATAATAAAATTGAAGTAAACATATGCAGATTAATTTTTGAAATCAAGTATGTTGATTCTGGCGAGTAAGAGAGCGGGATTTAATAATCTTTTGGGTCAACAACAAGCAGCAGAGTGCAGCCGTTCTTTGAGTGAAGCGGTTCGTGGTCGCTGCCGCCTTCGGCATGATGAAAATCACCCGGTCCTAAAATTTTTCCCTGGGCGTATAAATCACCTTCGAGCACATAACATTCTTCAGACCCGCTGTGATGATGGGAAGGATATACCGTGCCGGCGGCTGCTTTCATCAGCATCATTAAATATCCTTTTTCCGGGTTTACTGCCAGGCGTTTTACTTTTACACCGTCAACTTCAGGATGCGGAACCCAGTCATCAGAATCGGAAAGAATAAATTCGAAGCCGGCTTTAGCCTGCGAAATTCGTTTATCCTTTATCCTTTCAAATAACTTTTCTTTAACTTCTGCAGAAGGGGAAATTTCTTTGAATGAATGGAAGAGTATTTGTGGAAACAAAGCAGAAAGATTATTATAGTCTGAAACAATTTTTTTCTCTGTGCCGGTAAACTCTTTATTATAGTTTTAAGCATTTCCTTTTCGCCCGGCTCAAGTAATCCAAGAGAATTGAAGATAGCCTTCTCTTCTATCTCTGTATTATTATTATTATTTGGCTCTTTTCCGTTCACTGTAATAAATGTTTTAATTTTTCTCTTAAAGAAATCATTGCTGATCTCATTCTGGTTTTGACCGTTCCCAACGGGATGTTAAAATATTCTGCAAGCTCGGACTGTGAATATCCTCTGAAGTAAGCAAATTCCAGCAAGTCCCTTTGGTTCTGGTTTAGAGTCTTAAGCGCCATTGTGATTTCCGCCTGTTCCTGTAAACGGTTTGAAATGTTATCCGGTCCGGCAGAGGCAGGATCAATTGATAAATCAAAAACTCTTTCTATATCAATTTCACTCGAACGGTTTTTGAAGCTCCTGCTTCTCAGCCGGTCTATGGCTTTGTTTCTTGTAATACGGGTTATCCATGAAAGAGGATTTCCAAGTGATTCATCATAAGAATCTATCTTATCCCATATAAGCAAAAAGACTTCCTGAAGAAGGTCTTCTGCCTCAGATTCATCACGAAGTATAAAATAAATAATTGTATATAAATATTTTGAATGTAAATCATAAAACTCACTTAATGCATTTTCATCTCTGTCTGAAATTTTTCTTAACAGAACATATTCAGTTGAAACCGGAACAATATTTGATTCGTTGGATGGTGACATTAATGAGCGACGCTGATTTCTAAAATTTTATTCAAATTAATTTCTCGTTAAGTTCATGCAGAATTTTATTCAAGTCCTGTCCGAAAATGTTATATGCTTTCCGTGAGCCTCCTCACGCATGGAAGAATATTTTATTGACGACAAATTTTTTTTAATGGGGTAAAATCTAAACTGAGTTTTCAATTTATTTCAATTGAGTAGAAACTTAACACACTCTTTGACTATTCATAACCGCTTTTGATGATAGTCAAAATCATTTTAAAGCGTTCGTTTGCTTTTACAATATTTGGGGCATGTGCCGGAATGACGATTGACTCTCCCGTTATGAGAAAGTTGGATTTTCCGTTAATTACTATTTCCGCCTTTCCGTCTATTATTTGAGCGAATGTATCAAAAGGGGAGGTCTTTTCTGTCAGACCTTCGCCGGAATCAAATGACATTGCGCTGATGTTTCCTGTCGTTTTCTTAATAATGGATTTAATTACAACTGAATTTGGCACATACTCAATTATCTCCACGATTATCAGGGCTTTCGATTTTTCAACTTCGTTATTTTCCATTTTATTCACTCCGGTTTTTGTCAAGGTATCCATTATAAATTTCCTTATTCTAATAGCGTTTAATGATAAATTTAATTTATCAAAATCAGTTAATAATAAAGAATCCGGACTTAGTCTGGCCATAGCCGGATTCAATGATTTCATTACCGGAAAAATTTTCCCAAATATTGATTTACCTTTAGCAGGTAATATGCTGATTTTATCTTCAACTATCCCATAGGCAGGAATAAAAAGAACAGTTTCTATCAATGCTTTCCGTTTTTGTTCTGTCAAATAAATAATTCGTTAAAAGGATTT
>JBBRTN010000102.1:0-6558 GCA_038244395.1 Ignavibacteria bacterium | reverse complement strand
GCTCAGATATTTAATTTCTTAACCGGCTTTACCTCAGGCAAAGCAGCTAAGTTAATCTAAGTTAATAATGATACAAATTTAAATAAATTACTTTTCTGAAACTAAGATTTTAATTTATCATATCATAAATCTTTTTATTTATTCACGGTACAAAATCCAAGGAGCAGTGCATGTATCAGTGGTTCTTTTTAATACTTCCCGTAAATTCCCCGAGCATTTTCCGAAAACAACTTATCACGGGCGGCAGACTTTTATTTCCCAAGCGGAATATCAAAGACTCTTTTAAATTCAATAAAAACGTCTTGGAGGGATGTGAATCTTACACTGATTAATTGATTTTTTATATCTATTTTTCAAACTTTAAAAATAAGTTTTACAAATAATTACTTTAATACAAATTACTAATTGCCGTAATGCTTAAATCTTTTTATTGCTTCCTGATAATTATCGTTGTCACTTTTGCAGTTTATTATAATTCGCTTTCAAACGAATTTGTATTTGATGATGAGAGTGTAATCCAGAACAATGCTTCGATACAGGATTTATCGAACATACCGAAATTCTTCACTGCGGACGAGGGTTTTCATAAGGTCATCGGCAGATATTACCGTCCAATAGTTTCCTCGACTTATGCAATTGACTATGCAATCTGGGGTTTGAATCCATACGGTTTTCATTTAACGAATATAATTATTCACATAATTTCCTGCCTGCTTCTGTTTAAAATTCTTCTGACACTTTTCTGGAGATATAAGTACAGAAGTTTGTTTGCGCTTTTGTCGACATTGATTTTTGCAGTTCACCCGATTCATACTGAAGCGGTAAGCTGGGTCAGCGGCAGGACTGATTCTCTCGTAACACTTTTTTTCTTCGCCTCATTCTTATTTTATATTGAGTTTACAAAAGAGCAGCAATTCCAAAAGGGCAATGTACTTCAGACGATTACCAAAAGAAATTATTTTTTCCTCTTCCTTTCGATTTTGTTTTATGCAATTGGATTACTGACTAAAGAAATGATTATCACACTGCCTGTAATAATATTTCTCTATGACCTCGTCTACAGGAAAAAGAACATGAAATATATTAAGCAGAATATTTCAGTATACATTTTATTTATTGCCGTTACCGTAGTATATCTTATTGCAAGATATCTGCTGCTGGAAAACATTCCCGAAAGAGAAAACTATCTCTATTTTTTCGGCAAGAACTACATGGTTACCTATGCCACGATGATCAAGACAATTCCGGTTTATTTCAGATTACTGTTTGCACCGTTTTCCCTCCTTTATCATTATAACGGAGTAATACCGGATGCCCAGACAATAATAGATACATCAGTTGTTTTGTCTTTAGCGTTCACTATTCTCCTGATTTTATTGTCCATAATTTTCTATAAAAAAGACAGCATAGTTTCGTTTTGCATTCTGTTTTTTTTAATCTCGCTGCTGCCGGTAATGAATATCATCCCAACAATGAATTTAATGGCTGAGAGATTTTTATATTTAAGTTCATTTGCTCTCATCCTGCTTATCTGCCATCTCTCGTTGACTGGCAGCTCAAAGAGGGATTTTTCATTTTTAACAGCCGGGATGATTTTAATTATTGCATTGCTGTCTTACCTGACTTTTATCCGCAATGCAGAATGGAAGGATAATAATACATTATACTTATCTGCAAAGGGAGTCGAGGGAACAGTCTTGCTTGTTAATGAAGCAAATATTTATGCAAATAATAAAAGATACAATGATGCTGAAGTTCTATACAAGAAAGCGATTGAGCTCAGAGACAATAATCTCCTTGCACATCACAATCTCGGTTTGATTTATTTAATAAAAGGGAGTCTTGATTCTGCTGAAGTTAAATTCAAAAAAGGCATTTCAATTGATTCACTTGCTCCCGACGGATATTTCCAGATGGCTACACTTTATAACATGGAGGATAAAAAAGACAGTGCGATATTAATGCTTGAGAAACTTCAGACAATCGTTCCGGATTACAGGGAGTCAGGAAAAATACTGACTGAATTAAAATCCGGTGACCCCACAAGCCCAAACCTTGTCCCGCATGGTATTGGTGAAGATCCGTTAAAGGCAGATAAAATACTAACGCTGCAAAACAGTTCATATAAATTATTTACCGAAAAGAAATATGATGAGGCAATTAAAGAACTTCAGGAATTAATAAAATTATCAACCGATCCTGCTACCGAATCAGGCATTCTAAATAATATTGCAATGTGTTATTCAGAGATGAATAATCCGGAAATGGAAGAAAAATATTTTCTCGACGCTGTAAATCTTGATCCGGGTAATGTTAACTCGATGAACGGCCTGGCTTCATTTTATTTAAAGTCAGGCAATGAAGAAAAAGCGCGTGAATTTTTATACAAGGTGCTCAAGATAAGCCCGGGCAATGCATCCGCTCAGGGTAAATTAGATTCTCTTAACTCAAAATAAAAAACCCCGGTGAAAATTTTTCCAACGGGGCGCCTAAAAAAGTTTTATGTTTAAAAGTTTTACTTACTATCGGACATTTGACCTATTTAAAATCATAAATTAAATCATTGGAAGATTTTTGAAAGGACAAATGTCCTATTTTATAAGTATCATTTTCTTCCTGTCAAAATAACTTCCCGCCTTTAAAGAATAAAAATAAATTCCGCTCGCAAGATTTTCACCGTTAAACTGTACATTGTAACTTCCCTTTCGCATAAATCCGCCGGAATAATTTTCAACTTCCTTTCCAAATATATCATAAACTTTAAAACTTACATTTCCGTCGAGCGGCAAATAAAATTTTATATTCGTTACGGGATTAAACGGGTTCGGAAAATTCTGAGATAAAGAATAGCCATCCGGAATTATATCCGGATCACCGTTTATGCCTACTGTACCAGTTACACTTTCTTCCTTTGCCTGCTCAACTTCTGCATATGCAAGATTTGGAGAATCTTTATAAATAAATGCAACTATGTTGCAGTTACCCGCTACCCAGCTGTTGTCTATAGAAGCGGAAATGGTCTTGGTAATTGTCTGATTAATATTCCATAAATTATTTGAATTTAAATTTTCTCCGGATTCTCCGTTTAACATTGTTCGCACAACGTGTCCATGAACGTAATCCTGAACATAGCCGGGAGTTCCGCACTGGGAATAGAAATTCTGCTGATATATTAAATTATTTTCCGAGATGACAAAATTGATTTTATATTGTCCTTGCAGTTTTCCGAGAGCCGTCGCATCAAATGAAATATTCAGCAGCCTAGTTGCTTCATCATAGATTTTTGAAGTCACCGTTAAATTTATTCTCGTATCAGGTGATGAGTTATACCGGTTCTGAACGCCGGTAATCCATTGCGAATAATCTCCCAGTGATACTACATTCCCCCTGTCAATGTCCGCCGTAGGTGTCGCGCTGAATCCCAGTAAATTAATAATTCCGTTCCCGTTAAATTGCCTCCAGGGGTCATTGCTAAATCCGTGATATGCGAGTATGATTGTCTGTGGATACATTGAGACTATCGAGCTCAGAGTCTGATGACCGCACGGACAATTACCGCACCATGTGCCGGTAAGATATTCTATTAAAACATTTCTGGGTTCGGAAAATAACTTACCGGTATTCATTGAAATAAATATCAGAACAACGAATAAAACATTGATTATTTTTTTCATTCCTGATTCGGGTTTATACATTCTGAAATTTTTTTTTAAAATTCAAAAAAAGAAATTGCTCTGATAAAAAACAGTTCAAATTTATTTAATCAAAATCATTTTTTTAATATCACTGAAACCTTCAGACATCAGCTTATAATAATAAACTCCGCTCGAAAGATTTGCGTGGTCTCCTGCATCAAACTCCACTTCATAATTTCCTCTTGGCTTGTAACCGTTAATCAGAGTCGCTATTTACTTTCCAATCATGTCATACACTTTTATCTTTACAATACCGTCCTTTGCAATAGTATAATTTATTACTGTTGAAGGATTAAAGGGATTCGGATAGTTTTGTGATAATGAATACGACATTTGTTCATAACCGGTTTGACTGATTCCAACCGGGGACCCGAAAGGAAAATTATCGGGAAAGGGCCTGGTGTTATAGTATGCACTTACAGTATTGGTATCGCTCAGTTGAAAATTTATGGACTGCCCGCTAGCAGCTGATGTAGTTCTTGCAGCAAGAATCAATGTTCTTGAAGAATCAAGAAATTTAAATTTTAGCGAGTCGAAAGTTAATGTAAACATATCGAACGGAATTGATTTTAATTTTATATCTCCGCTGCTCACAAGATTATTCTTATCTTTATCCCAGTACAGATCAAAAGAACTAACTACACCCGGTCCAATTCCGGTATAGACATTAAACTTTATCATTTTCAAAGATCCGATTTTTGGATTTACATCTGTTATAATTTTGAGACCAACTAATTCTCTTGCAGTATCATTTGGCGGAAGAGTAGAGTTAATCAGCATGCCGGAGCCTCCGTTAATTCCTGAAACAGTAAATTTCGGAGAGGTAGTGGCTGCGACTGCATCTATTCTTCCTGAACCGTATCTCGGGTCTTTGCCCGGCGCTCCTTTTTCAATAGAGGTTAATTCCAAAACTTTGTCAATGTCCTGAGGAAGCATTTCGGGATTTATGGAAAGCATCAGCGCAATACATCCTGCAGCATGAGGAGTAGCAGACGATGTGCCGCTGAATCCGCTGTAGCCAGTGCCTGAGCTGACATAGGTAGAGATTGAACTGTTTCCCGGAGCTGATACATCTGGTTTAAGAAGTCCCATCGAATCCGGAAACTCAACCGGTCCTGCATAGCTATATGCATAGTCCATGTGACCGGCATCAATAGGATAAGTATATGGTCCCCATAAGCTCCAGTTGCCCCATGTAGCCGGACCGTATGGAGAAGAAGAAGATATTACATCGGACAGACAGTCGACATTTCCTATTCCAATTACTCCGCTGAGGTTTCCTCTTTTAATCTGATCAGGATGAAGCCATGGCGGCGGATTATTTCCTGCAGAAGAAATATTGAGAGGAATAGGAGCTTGTCCCAGATTGTTGCCGTCATTGCTTGTGGAGTTTGTATGAACTACTCCCGCGGCGAGCGACATATCGGTTGCTAATCTCATCAATGAATAATCAGGCTTTGGACTGAAATACCATTTGAAACTTAATGAGCTTGTAATAACATCCGCTCCTTCTGCGATTGCATATTGGAAGGCAAGCATCTGCTCAGCTTGTCCGCTGTTGTTTCTCATAAGAATACATTTGGAACCCGGCGCCACGCCTGTTTGCGTTCCGCCTGTGCCGTCACCTATTACATGTCCGAGTGTTGCGCTTCCGTGAAATGAAGTCAAAATGTCGTAACTTCCTGCCGTGAAATCCCAGCCTATAAGATCGTCGACTTTTCCGTTTCCGTCATCATCAATCCCGTTTATATCTCCGGCATCAAATACAGAACCGGTCCCCGGTTGAATGTCTATTGTTCTTCCGTTATGATTTGCATCCTCACCTAAGTTCTGCCATATCCCGTGAACGAGGTCCGGATGCTTCCACCAGAATCCATCATCTGCATTGGCAACCAAAACTCCTTCTCCAATATTTCCAAGCGCCCATACTTCATTAGCTCTCATTAGTAGTATACCCGGTTCCGGGGAAACGGGAGTGTTTGTATTCGGCATCGCTTCAATGAACGGCGCTTTAACAGGCTTGCTGTCCCACATTTGCTCTGAAGTATATGACGCATTATAACAAATCATTTTTATATTTTCAAATTCAGCAAGTTCGTAAATTACTTCCGCACGAGCTTTAGTAACTATAGAATTTGTAAGCCACAGTACTTCATAATCAGGTACAGCATTCTGCGATTTTTTTGAATTAAGATATTCTATTATATTTCTCTGTGATTCGTTTGCATAGTTTTGTAATCTTTCAATTACAATTTTTCTCCTTTCCTTTTTTGGTGTGTCATATCCGATATCCGAAAAATCGTTCAGGGTAAGATGGTTTTCAAAAATAATGTAAACCGGTATCGGCAAGCCAACTGAGGTTTCATTCATTTTATTCTGCAGGTCAGCATGAATCTTAGGTGAACTGCAATATGCAATACCGCAATAAAGACAAAGTATCAGAACCGGAAATAATTTTTTCATATTAATTATTTTTTATGAAGACTTATTGTTTGTAATGTTTTTCCTAAATAAAAAAAAGGAAATAAACACTAAGCTTATTTTCCTTTTCATAACAAAAATTCAGGAAATTAAATTAATAAAATTTTCGGATATAAAAAAAGTAATCTTATTAAAATTAAAATTATTTCTGCATCAGTAGTAATCAATAGTAATCAATAGTAATCAATAGTAATCAATAGTAATCAATAGTAATCAATAGTCTATTCTCAGCGTCAAAAACCCGTAGTCATCATTAAACTTAATATTCTGATAAATATTATTTATCATCCTGTGAACATACAATACCTCGAAATAGAACTGATAAAGAAACTGCCATGTAATATTTGTCGTGATTATATTTCGGTCTATCCTGTCGCCTTTC
>JBBRTN010000101.1:0-6643 GCA_038244395.1 Ignavibacteria bacterium | reverse complement strand
CCTTCCTGGACTTTTCCTCTCTTCAATGCAACATCATAGGGGATCCTGTGAAATGTCACCATCGAATATTTGGGCATAAAGTGATCCGGAAATTTTTTAAACAGCTTCGCTTCAATTTTTTTCTTTAGCTGAAATCTTTTATCTGCGACCAAATCCCGCATCTCAATAAAATTTTCCCTTGCCAGATCTGCAATTGCATCTGAATTAATTTTCCTCAGGCTTTCATATTCACCCAATACTTTTCTCCAGTCAATTCCGTATTTTTCTATGCACTCATTCAGGCATGTACAGTCTTCGAACGCAGCATTCATGCCCTGTCCGAAGAATGGAACCATCGCATGCGCAGCGTCGCCAAGCAATGCAGCCTTATCGCCTGATGTCCAGGGATAACATTTTATTGTAATAAGACTCCCAGTAGGATTGCGGAAATAATCTTCGACAAGTTTCGGTACAAACGGCATTATGTCCGGAAACTGTTTTCTAAAAAACAGCCCGGCTTTTTCCTCCGTGTCTATATGCTCAATGCTGTTTTCACCTCCGAGGGATTTATCGTAAGCGATGAAAAGCGTGCATGTAAAACTTCCGTCAAGGTTTGGCAGCGCAATCAGCATAAACGAGCCTCTCGGCCATATATGCAGTGAATTTTTTTCAAGTAAATAGCTATCGTCTTTTCCTGCGGGAATTGTCAGCTCCTTATAACCATAGTTTTCGTACTCCTGTGAAAAATTAAATCTGGGAATTTTAAGCATCTCCATTCTAACGGCTGATGTAGCGCCGTCAGTTGCGATCACTATATCCGATTTTACTTTTGAAGATTCATTCGTTAAATCATTATGAAAATTTATTTCCGGCTGTTTGAAATCAATCCAGTCACATCTTTTGTTAAAATAAATTTTAACATTCGAATTTTTTTCAGCAAGATTCATTAAGGCTTTGTTAAGTTCAGCCCGGGAGACTGCATTTATATATTCCGTATCATCTTTGCCGTATCGCTGAAAATTCAGGTCTCCCCCGACAGGATGAATCATTCTCCCGTACATAGGAATTGAAATTTTTTTTATTTCATCATAAAGCCCGACTTCTTTCAATGCGTAAATTCCTCTTGTAGACAGTGCAAGATTGATTGACTTTCCTGCGTCTGCGTTTTCTTTCCGCATATCAGGACGGCGCTCATAAACATTTACTTCGAAACCTTTTTTAGCTAAGTAAACAGAAAGCAGAGAACCTGCGAGGCCGGCGCCGACAATTGTGATTTTTTGATTCATGAATTATGCAATTGTGATTTAGCATCCATAAGTTAGTTATGATTAAATTTTTAAACGTTATTCTAAAACTTTTGATGAAAGAGATTTAATCACTAAAAAGTATAATACCACCCAACACATTAGCAAAAAAATTATCTGTCCTTATCCTTTTTAATAAATTGCAACATTGAATTAAATTTAGTTAAATACAAGAATCATTTAAAATACTTCTTCACCCTTTCCCTATCCTCACTCTCCTTCTCATTCTTATGATAAAACTCAATCATCACAATTCGCTTTTCATTTTTTTCATAAGCATATATCAAACGAAGTCCGGTATTGCTGCCTTTTCCCTTCATTGCTCTGCATGCAATTCTTTTTACTTTTATTACATTAGACTGAATACCCAATCCGCTAATTCTGTAACTTACAGGAGGTCTTTCATCCGGAGCTGCTTCCAAAACTTTTTTTATGATTTCAAAATCTTCATTGAGAGTCGTATACTTTTTCAGCAGTCGCTTAAAGTCTTTTTTAAATTCATCGAGTTCTTCAAATATCATCACCTGCTTCTTCCATATAAATTCTTTGCGAATAAGGAACACTTCGATAAAAAACTAATTCGTAATCAATTACTTCTTCTTCCTGGGTTGACTTCCATGGAATATCGTTGTGAGAATATTCTGTAATACCTTTTGCAGACATATCCGAAAGACTATCAATTACATTATCAATTACTTCTTTCTCGCTCGCTTTCAAATTAGTTAAGTCTGCCTTCACAAGCGGAATGTATCTTATTTGAGGATATCGGAAGTATTCGGTTTTCAATACTTTAATTTTACCGGCTTCTACCAAATCATTAATAATGTTTTCGATTTTATATGGAACAGGACCCCGTGGAAGACGCCTGTATGCGGCTCCGGTTAACTGCTCTTCATACAGTTCATAATAATTAAAATCGGAAAAATATAGAAGTTTATATAAAACTGTTTCATCGACATTCGGCTTACCGGCACATTTTTCGAGAATATATAATAAGACATTCTCAAATTTTTTTCTATTTAATTGTGGAATGGAAATTCTTATGTCAGCGTTTTTATTTTTTTTTTCTTTAATTTCGCCCTGAACTATATTCGACTCCTTACCTGATAATTCATTCATCGAAACTCCAAGCTTTTTCGATATTTTATCTATTTCGAAATATTTTATCTGCCTGTTTCCAAGTTCAAGCTGTGCAAGTGAAGATCTTGATAAACCGATTAACTTAGCAAACTCCTCTTGAGAATATCCTTTGCCCTTCCTTAGCTTTGAAATTTTCTTGCTCAAATCGTTCATGAATTTTTTTTAACAAAGTTAATAAATGTGCAATTATCAAACAAGCTATTGTTTCATTATCAAACAATATTGGATTACAAAAAACAAAAGTGATTAAGTCTGATAGAATTGCAAATACAAAGGGAAAAACTCTGAAATCATTATTAAAAGAAAAACGAAATTTTAAAAACTAACCATTAAGCGAAACTGTTAATGAATATTGCATCACTAATTCATGAGTTTGCAAGAGAATTATTTCTTTTGCAAAATCTCCGAAAACTTCCAAACATCCTCAAAGCTATTATACAACGGCACGGGAGCGACCCTTATTACATCGGGCTCTCGCCAGTCGCACACAACATCCCTTCCCATTAATTCTTTGTACAGTTCTTTACCGTTATTTTTTATTCTTAAAGAAAGCTGGCAACCTCTTTCATTTTTGCTTGAAGGCGTTATGATTTTTATGTTGTCGCTTTTATTTTCATTAATCAAAAATTCAAGATAGCCGGTCAGCCTTTCACTTTTTTCCCTTAGCGCTGTCATACACGCTTCGTCAAAGATATCCAGCGACGCCTTTAAAGACGCGAGCTGAAGTATCGGTGGATTGCTTAGCTGCCAGCTTTCAACAGTTGGTATCGGAATGTATTTGTGATCCATTAAAAATCTTGTCTGCTTATCATGACCCCACCATCCGAGGAATTTCGGAATAGTTTTGTCATTAAGATATTTTTCATTAACATAAGCGCCACCAATCGCTCCCGGTCCTCCGTTCATATATTTGTAATTGCACCAGACAGCAAAGTCAACATTCCAGTCGTGCAGATTAAGTTCAAGATTACCAACAGCGTGAGCAAGATCAAATCCTACAATTATATTTTTCTTATGCCCGGCTCTTGTAATTTTTTCAAATTCGAATGCCTGCCCTGAATAATAATTTACTCCTGCAAACCAGATCAATGCAATCTTATCACCTTCCTTATCAATCATTGTTTCAATGTCTTCCGTTCTGATAGTGTCGTCGCCTTTGCGCGGCTTCATCTCTATTAAAGAGTCTTTGACATCAAACCCTTGATATTTTATTTGCGACTGAACGGCATAATGGTCCGAAGGAAATGCATTCGCTTCGATTAAAATCTTATGACGTTCTTTCGTTGGTCTGTAAAAAGATACGAACAGCAAATGAAGATTAGTCGTAAGCGAATTCATGTTGATTACTTCTTCAGGCTTCGCCCCGGTGAATCTTGCAGTTTGTTCAGTCAGAAACTCATGATATGGCAGCCATGGATTTTTCGCTTCGGTATGACCTGCTAATGCAATTCTTTCCCAGTCAAGCAGTTCCTGCTCTACATAACTGCGCACAGTCTTAGGCTGCAGTCCAAGAGAGTTTCCGCCAAAGTAAATTACATCTTCCCCGCTTTTATTTTTGGGAATGAAAAACCTTTCCCGGTAATGTTTTAATGGATCTAAGAGGTCGAGTTCTTTGGGGAAGGAATTACCTGAGTCAAACTTCATATTATTTTAATTTTTTTTTCAAATTAGATTCCAGATGTTTCTGAAATTCAGAAGTGTTCTGTGTTTGCATTTTCATTGTAAAATGTAAAGTATTTTCGTCAACATTAAACTCGCGGGAAGTCTTTACCATTCTTTCATCATTGCCGAAATATTTTGACTCAAATATTAACTGCAATTTATTTCCATCAGTATTAATGCTGCTGCTCTTCATTACTTCGACACGCTTGCTGTTCTGCGCATTGAATAATTCAAATGAATCGTCGGGGTAAGAAATAATGTATCCTGATTCCCAATGCAATGGCTCTGACTTATCTCCGTCCTTAATCTTCCATGTCTTTTGCTCAAAGCTCATCGTCTCATCATCTCCGATAAATTTAAATTCAAGCTCCTCGAGATACTTCGTCTTTTCTATTGTTGGGAAGTCAGCGGTGCCGTTGCCTTTCCACGTCCCGATAAGCAGAGATAACTTCTTTACTGACATCCGGCTTAGTTTTCTAATTACCGATATTATACAAAAATATCCTTGATGGCGCTGCGTCCGATACAAAATCCGGTATCTGTATATTCATTAAATAATTTCCATCCTTGATTTCATTTGGGGCATAAACCATTTCAGTGATTGTCTTCATTGAATGATTTTGTTTATCAACTTCATGTGAACCGTAAGGAACATTCCAGAAAATATGATGAGCGGTTAACTTGCCTTCATCAAATGTCCGGTCTACTGAAGGGATGTCCATGAGTAAATGCTTCACATTTAAATTCGCTATATATTCCATTGCTTCAATTGAAAAAAAAGGAGGCAGCCGGTTCATGTATTGTCTGAATTTTTTTGAAACGTCATTGGGTAATGTCCGCACTATCATGCCTTCCAAAAAATCCCTATCCGTGTTTACTAATTTTTCTTCCAGAATTTTTTTTGTTATAAGGAAATCATTTTCGTTTTTATCCGGAATATAATTTTCCTTTGTATGAAATGCTTTTTCCGGAGAAACAGATATTAGAACTGAAGGAATATATACATCTTTTAAAACTTCATTAACAGAAATTCTTTCGAAAGAAATATGTCCGACACATTCGGTATGAGTCCCGTTGCAGTGCGGGATGAGCCTGTATTCTTCGAAGTTACAGCTTCCGCCGCGCCGGGTGTCTCCGACGAATTCAGCGGTTTCAACCGCTTTGGCTGCTGCTTTAACCACGTCATATGTATTCGGCTGTTCGCCGTTGAAGTTCAGCGGGATCGAAATCTCAGCCGGCTCAGAAGTCTCACACTTAAATTTTTTATTTCCTATTTGAAAATTAATTTCCATATCAGAAAATTTTTTTAACTTTTTTTAACTTCAGTAAATAGTTCAGGTTCTTTTAAATTTAATCCGCAGCGCTTATTGATCTGCTTAATGGTATAAGCACAAAGCTCGGGTGAATTTACTTCGTCATGCATGTGCATTATAAAATAAACTTTTTCTATCCCTGATTTAAGCCAGTGTTTGATTCTTAAAGCCCAGTCATCAATCCTTGTATAGTCTGTTGGATGAAGGCTGTTTCCCACAAACCTTATGAATGCAGTTGGAGTCGAGAGCCGCATATGGATGACGTCTCTTCTTCCTGCAGCATCGGTAATTACAAAACCAATCTTGTTTTTTTTCAGCATGTTGTAAGTCTCATCGGAAACTTTCGTGTCGCTGAACCACAGCGGATGCCGAAGCTCAAGGCATACTTCGGGTTTGTTCGGAAGATATTCTAAATATTTTTCCAGATCGGAAAAATTTTTAGGGGGATAATTTGGCGGCAGCTGGAGAAAGCAGACTCCGAGATTCTTTTCGAAATTGTTTATTGAATTATAAAATTGTTCGGTAAGAGCTTCGCAATTTTTTAATCTCGCGAAGTGACTTATACCCTGGTAAAACTTAGGACAGAATTTAAAATCTTTTTCCGCACCGGTCTTCCATTCTTTGATCTGAGCTTCACCGGGAATTCTGTAATGTGTCGGATTCAGTTCGATGCAGTTGAATTGTCTCAGATAGTTCGCGCGGAATTCTTTTTCTTTTGTCTTCAGCGGATACAATTTACCGACCCATTCCTTTATTCCCCACTTTGCGCATCCTACGTATACCTCCTGATTCTTTGGTTGCTTTGGTTTTTTTAGGCTGTTAAAAAGTTTCTCTGTATCCGGATGATCATCGGGCAGAGTGAAATCAATTTCGTCTAAGTTTTCTACTTTTCCAAAATCCATGACGTTTAATGTTTTTGTTTATTATTTCTAAAGATTAAATTAAAATTATTTTTTTAATAACTTCTTTTATAATTTCAGTTTCCTCATCCGCGGAGAAAAAATCGCAACGGAGGTAACAACAATCAGAGTCATTATTCCTCCGAAGATAACCGAAGGTACGGTGCCGAGAAATTTTGCTGTCACTCCTGATTCGAACGCCCCGATTTCATTTGATGAACCAATGAAAATACTGTTGACAGCGGATACTCTTCCTTTCATATTATCAGGCGTCATAAGCTGAATAATAGTAGCCCGAATGACCACGCTCACGCTGTCAAATGCTCCGCTTAAAGCAAGTATAAAT
>JBBRTN010000100.1:0-6646 GCA_038244395.1 Ignavibacteria bacterium | reverse complement strand
CAATGAAGGGTTTGCCTGTGAGAAAGCAAATTAAAACTATGAATAATATTTGCAAGACTTTTTTCAATGTTGCAATATAAGTTTCATATATATTTTTAACAATTCAATTGCAAACTTCGGTTGACAACCGGAAATGCAAATCCGGAAATCACTCGTCTCCATTTCCAAAACTCTTTCCATGAAGTTTTCTATGCCGCTTCATAAAGAAGAGGAGGCAGAAAAATAAAGAAGACCATTTCCGGATCAATCGTGATACGAGAAAATGCAGAAGTAAAACTTAGTGCCAATCCACCTACAACAAGTACAATCGGGTAAGCCAGCCGGAGTTTATTGGCTATCATTACAAGCGCAAGAATGATCAGTATGAGGAAAACGTACTGAATGAAAAGGGTTTGCATGAATTGATTTTTATAAAATAATAAAACTCAGTGTCAGGCTCAGGGCTGCTTCATTTAAATTAACATTCGGGATTCGCTAACTTTTTTCCGAATGGAGGATCTCATATTCTTCTTCCGTCACAGGCTCCAGCCATTTGACTGCACCTTCCTTCGTAATATTTGTTATGGCAAGATGAGTTAAACTCCTGTCTCTTGTTGCTCCATGCCAGTGTTCGAGATCAGCCGGAATTACGATTACATCACCTTTATTTATCGGCATTGCCGGTTTACCTTTCTCCCGGTACCAGCCCCTGCCATCTGTAATTAGTAATATCTGTCCCGCCGGATGTGTATGCCAGTTATTCCTGCTGCCCGGCTCAAATACAACATTACCTATTGAGTAATTTCCCTTTTCATCCTTTGCAACTAAAATTTTCAGCCATGCCATTCCCGTAAAATATTCTGCGGAAGCTTTTTCGCCTTTGGGGAAAATTGTGTTTTGATTTTCTGACAACTTCATAATTTTTTTTTGTTTATTTAAAGATAATGGCTTTTAAATTTATATTAAAATTAATTTTCCCCCGCCTGAACATTTACAGGCTTAAGGTCATGATAAAAATTTCCCGGTAAACCTGTATAGATATGACCTCACTTTCAATTAATAATTTTAGTTTGTAAAATTCAAATTACTTAGGAATTTTCTTATGAATATGTGAGATACCTAAAATAAAAAAAGCCCGGCTTAATAACCGGGCTTTGTTTAACTAATTTTATTTAACTAATTATTAACTACCACTAATTTCCGACTCCGTCTTTTAATAAGTTTTTATATTCCTTATAAAATTTCTGAACCTTCGGTGCAATTACAAAAGAGCAGTATGACTTCTGTTTGTTATTGTTATAATAATCCTGATGATAATCTTCCGCGGAGTAAAATTCTTTGAACTCTGTGATGTCTGTCACAATCGGGTCGTCCCATAATCCTGATTTTGTAATCTTCTCTTTGACGCTTTCAGCTGTCTGCTTCTGCTCATCACTGTTGTAAAATATAGCGGAGCGGTATTGAGTGCCGACATCTGCGCCCTGTTTATTAAGCGTTGTCGGATTATGTATGTGAAAAAATACTTCGAGAAGCTGTTCATAGCTGATAACGGAAGGGTCAAAAGTTATCTGTACTGCTTCGGCATATCCGGTTCTTCCCGAACAAACTTCTTCATAGGTCGGATTTTTTGTTGTTCCTCCGGAATAACCTGACACTACCTTGTCTACTCCTTTCAGATCATTGAATATAGTCTCAATGCACCAAAAACATCCTCCTGCAAGTGTTGCAGTTTCCATATTAGTTGTTTCTCCTTTCTTCGTTGTTTTTATTGTTTCTGTGATTTTCTGTTCTTTGGCAGCTAACCTGTTAAAGCCGTATAGCGAAAGACAAAACACGGCTATTATTAAAATGTATTTTAACATAATTTATTTAATTAAATTTTTCCGTGTAATAATTTTTTACACATTACTATAACGTAAATTATATGCAAAAAGATTTTTATTATACTCTTATTTAATTTCCTGCGGGTAAAATCATTATATTCACATAACCTTTCCACATTACTACTATCTTCATAGTTATTATAGCTTATTCAGATATAATAATATTTATGTATATTTATGTATATTTATTCATTAGTAAAATTTAATTTTGTATCAAAGCGATTCAACAGTTATTTAAAATAATTTCAATTATTATTCAATTGATGAAGTAAATGGATGAAGTAATTATATTTCTTTCCCGTCTTCAGTTTGCATTAACAAATATCTTCCATTATTTCTATCCTCCGTTTTCAATCGGCCTCGGGATTTTTCTGGTGATTTCGGAAGGCATATACATGAAAACTAAAAATTTATTGTGGCTACAGATCACACGCTTCTGGACAAAAATATTTGCTCTTACATTTACTATCGGTGTGGCAACAGGTATTCCGATGGAATTCCAGTTCGGTACTAACTGGGCTGACTATTCAAGATATGTTGGCGACGTGTTCGGAAGTGCTCTGGCAGCGGAAGGAATTTTTGCTTTTTTCCTTGAATCGGGATTTCTTGCCATCCTGGTTTTTGGCTCGGGAAAAGTCTCGCCGGGATTTCATTATTTCAGTACCATCATGGTATGTCTCGGCGCGCATTTCAGCGCTGTGTGGATTGTCGTTGCAAATTCATGGATGCAGACTCCGGCCGGATTTGAAGTCGTGATGGGTCCTAATGGGATGAGAGCAGAAATAATTGATTTCTGGGCGATGGTTTTTAATCCGTCTTCAATGGTCAGGTTGCTGCATGTGATAATGGGATGCTGGCTCGCGGGAACATTTTTTGTTTTAAGCGTAAGTGCCTGGTACATTATAAAAAAGAAGCATCTTGAATTCGCGGAAGCATCAATGAAAGCTGCTTTGATAATTGCGCTTATAATTTCGTTATCACAATTATTTATCTCAGGAGACAGGAGTGTAAAAATGGTTCACGCTTATCAGCCCGCTAAGTTTGCCGCAATGGAAGGACATTGGAAAAGCGGACCGGCTGATATGGCAATATTAGGATACATTGATGAGGAAGCCGGTGAAACTAAAGGACTTAAGATTCCCGGAATGACAAGCTGGCTTATAGATTTTAATTCCGCTCTTCCGGTGAAAGGCCTGGACTCTATCCCGGCGGATGAAAGACCTCCGCTTCAGATTACATTTCAGAGTTATCATCTGATGATAGCAATAGGAGTTTTTTTGATAATATTATCTGTTACCGGCTGCGTTCTCTGGTGGCGCGGCAGTCTCTTCAAACCGAATTCAAAATTTATATTATGGATTTTTGTATTCTCAGTCTTATTACCCGTGACAGCAAATACTGCAGGATGGATTACAGCTGAAGTCGGGCGTCAGCCGTGGATTGTTTATGGTCTGATGAAAACAGCTGCGGGTGTATCGCCTAATCTTTCCAGAAGTCAGCTTTATTTTTCAAACATATTATTCTTTTTTTTGTATCTTATGCTCTTTGCCGTATTTGTTTATGTTCTCAACAGCAAGATTCAGCACGGACCTGATCCGGCAGAAACCTCCGCTCCGATTGTTCCATTGACACAACGGATAAGAGAAATTTTGAGAAAATCAAAAAGGGATATATAAAAATTTTATTTTTTATTATGGACTTAAATACAATCTGGTTTATCTTAATAATTATTATCTTAGCGGGTTATGCAATTCTTGACGGGTTTGATTTCGGAGTAGGCATGCTTCACCTGTTTAATAAAAGCGATAAGGATAGAAGGCTCTCTATCAATAGTATTGGTCCGCTCTGGGATGGAAATGAAGTCTGGCTTGTAGTCGGCGGCGGTGCATTGTTTGCGGCATTCCCGGAAGTTTATGCAACTGTCTTTTCCGGATTTTATAATGCTTTTATTCTATTGCTTGTCATGCTGATTTTCAGAGGAGTCGCCATCGAGTTCAGGAGTAAAAGCCAAAATCCAAAATGGAGAACTCTCTGGGATGTAAGTTTTAGTTTAGGAAGTTTAGGCTCAGCATTGATATTCGGACTTGCATTCGGAAATCTTGCAAGAGGTGTTCAGTTGGATGACAGGAAAAATATCGTCGGTGGTTTTCTTGATTTGCTCAATCCGTATTCAATTTTAGTCGGGCTCACTGCAGTCTCACTGCTTGTTCTTCACGGAGCTATTTTTCTTATTATGAAAACAGAAGGCGAAATGCGTGAGAACATAAACAAGCGGATAAAAAAAATGATTTTTGTATTCATTTCCTTTTATGTAATCACATCGGTTTCAACTTTTATTTACCAGCCTCACCTGTTCGTGGTCTTCAAAAGAAATATATGGCTTGCAGTTATTCCTGCAGTGACATTATTATTAGTGCTGAATATTCCAAGGGAGATTCACTTCGGCAGAGAGTTCAGGGCGTTCCTTTCTTCTTCAGGCACGATTGCTTTACTTATAGGATTAGTCGCAATAGGTATATTTCCGGATATTGTACTCTCCAATCCCGGTCAGCAAAACTCATTAAACATTTACAATTCCGCTTCAACTAAAAGTACACTTACAACAATGCTGATAATTGCATGTATCGGAGCACCTCTTATCCTCAGCTATACAACGGTTGTTTATTGGATTTTCCGCGGAAAAGTAAAACTTGATGATCACAGCTACTAATTGACCTTTAAATTTTAATCCCGAACATTTAATTTCAAAAAAACTTATCAAAAACTTAACAGATGAAATTAACTTTAATAATTATTTTAATCTCTGTTTTCCATCTGACAGCAGGAAGTGAAAATTCTTTTTCACAGAACATCCCTTATCATATCGGCTTCGATACGACTTTAACAAATGTTACGGGAAGCGCTTCGGTCTATGTAAGAAATCCAACCGGAAATCTGATACATATAAATTCAGTAAGGACAATGACTTCGAAATTTTTTGTAACCTTAAATTCTTTTACAATAAATCCTTTCGATAGTATTCCTGTGCAAATTTATTTTAAGACAAATCAAAACCTGACTTATAATGATTTTATAATTTTTGAAAGCGGCGATCTGAATTATTCGATTGTTAATTATCTTAATGCTACTGCAAAATATCAGGATACACTTTATAGATTTACACAGGGTTTAACCGACGAGCCTTTGAAAGCTGCATTGAAGGCGTACTGCTCTACGAATACAAACAACAATTATACAACCTCCCGGATAGCAATGTTTTCAACTATTGACGATTATAATAATGATGATACTATAGAATGTGTTTATACTGGAAGGAAAGTTTATACAACAGCAATTCCAAGTGTTAATCCTCCTCAAAGCATGAATACGGAGCATACTTTTCCGCAGGGATTTTTTAATATGGATGAGCCGATGAGAAGCGATGTTCATCATCTTTATCCGTCGGATGAAACTGCAAATAACAGGAGAAATAATTACGACTTCGGTAATGTCGTTTCAAATATCACATGGCAAAACGGCGGCTCGATGCTTGGCAATGATGCGGGAGGTAATCTTGTATTTGAAGCCAGAGACCAACACAAGGGAAATATTGCAAGGTGCCTTTTTTATTTTTTAATCCGCTATCAGAATTACGGAAGCTTCATGGATGCAACCCAGGAAAATGTTTTGAGGCAATGGAATTTAATTGATACAGTGGATGCGCATGAAAGGCAGAGAGAAAACGGTATTGAAGCGTTTCAACATAACAGAAGCCCGTTTGTAGACCATCCGGAATTCATTGACAGGATAAAGAGCACTTTCACAATCATTCCGGTCACAACGAAGCCGGAGATATCGGCTTCACCTTTTAATTATAAATTTGATACGCTTGCCGTCAACGATACTGCAAGCTTAGATCTTTCTTTATTTAATTTCGGAACGGGCAGCCTGCTCATTAATTCAATTACTTCTTCGTCTCCGCAGTTTACCGTTACAAGTTTTCCTGCGGCTGTTCCGCAAAATGAATTTGCTTATGCGAAAATTAAGTTCAGACCAAACCAGGTTAATCAGACATTTACCTCAGTCATTTCAATTGCAAATAATGACAGCACAATCACTGTGAACTTAACCGGTTTCAGCAATAACTTAACCGGTATTGCAACCATAACTCCTGTGATCCCGGTAAAATATTTCTTAAGCCAAAATTATCCGAATCCATTTAATCCGGTGACAAATATTTATTATTCAATACCGGTTGCGCAGTACACAGTCCTGAAAGTCTATGATGCGCTCGGCAATGAAGCTGCGACGTTGGTTAATCAAAAACAGAATGCTGGGAGCTATGAAGTTGTGTTTGACGGGCAGAATTTATCAAGCGGAACTTATTTTTATAAGATTGAAACGGGAAGTTTTATTGAAACGAAGAGAATGGTCCTGATAAAATAAAATTATTATCAATGCAGTCATAGCTACTTTATAAAATAATTCAGCATTTTATAAATCAGTTTTGCTGTCAGAAAATCGGGATAAGGAAAATCTTTTCGGGGAGAAAGCTCGACGACATCAAACCCAACCACTTTTCTTTTCTCCCCCAGCATCTTCAGAAGTCTCATGGTTTCGTCCCAGTAAAAGCCGTTAGGCTCCGGGGTGCCGGTCGAAGGCATTACCGAAGGATCAAAATAATCCACGTCAAAAGTTATGTAAACATTTTCTTTCAGCGACTCTGTTACTTTTGACTGCCAGTCATCATCGTAATTCCCATTGCGGATTTCAAATGCATAAAAAGTCTTAATGTTTTTGTTTTT
>JBBRTN010000099.1:0-6653 GCA_038244395.1 Ignavibacteria bacterium | reverse complement strand
CCGATTATTTTTACTACCGAATCTCATATCGTGAATTTAAAATTCGGCGACGAAGGTTCTGCCTTAAGCTGTATATTAAAAGATGTGCAATTTCATCCGCTGACTGACAAGCCGATTCACTTTGACCTCATTGCACTGAAAGAAGGCGAGACTATTACGATAGAAGTTTCTGTTCATCTCGTGGGAAACCCTCAGGGAGTAAGGGACGGTGGTACTATCCAGCATATTCTTCATAAGCTCGAAGTAGAATGTCTTCCTTCAAATATCCCTTCTCATATTGATGTTGAGATTTCACATCTTAATATGAATGAATCTGTCAAAGTCAGCGATCTAAAACTCGAGAATATAAATATTCTGAATGATGAAAATGCATCCATCGTTTCTGTTGTTCCTCCGACTGTAGAGAAAGAACCGGAAGCTGAAACAGGTGAAGCTCCTGCCGAACCGGAAGTAATATCTAAATCTAAGAAAGACGAAGACGAAGAAAAAGAAAAAGACAAATAATTTTTCAATAATCTGTATCAGATTGAAGCTGATAGCCGGTCTGGGAAATCCGGGCACACAATACGAATTAACGAGGCATAACATTGGCTTTATAGTATTGGATTTTTTCTCGGAGTTCTTTAATATAAAATTCAAAGAAGGCAAAGGTGACTGGTATGAAGGTATAGGTAAAGTAGGCGATGAAGATGTCTACCTGCTCAAACCCGTGACCTACATGAATAACAGTGGTATAGCAATACGTGAGTTTATGGAGAAAAATGAATTTGATCCGGAAAATTATACAAGTGAATTGCTCGTGGTTGTTGATGATTTTCAGATTCCGCTTGGCTCCATAAGAGTAAGAAAAGACGGTAGCGACGGCGGGCATAACGGATTATCCAGTATTATTTATCATCTGAATTCAGATGAATATGCGAGGATGAGGGTTGGGATTGGAGAGAGTGAGGCTCCGAAGAAAGAAGATTTTATAAACTTTGTGCTAGGAAATTTTGATAAGGAAGAGATTGAAGTTATTAAAAAAATGATGCCTCATTACATTGCCTGCATAAAGAGTTTTATAACTGACGGTATTACGAAGACGATGAACAGCTACAATAATAAGGTGTTTATTTAAAATAATTATTTATATCAGGTGCGAATAAAAGTGTTGATTTAAAATTCCTCAAAGAAAAAATTCATCAGAAAAATTATATCACGATAATCACAGAAATCTTACCAACATTTAATCAAAGTTTAATAATTAAAAAATAAAAAATGCGGAAATATTTATTAGGTATTTTACTTGTAATCATGGCTCCGGTTATGACCTTTGCAAGTGAAGCTAATCTGAAAATTCCCGAATTAAGCGCAGCCCAGAACCAGCTTCTGATCTATGGTATCTTTGTCTGCCTTCTCGGGGTTTTATTCGGTGTATACCAGTTCATGGCAGTAAAAAAATTGCCGGCACACAAATCAATGCTGGAAGTATCACAGGTAATATTTGAAACCTGTAAGACATATCTTCTCCAGCAGGGAAAGTTTCTTTTTATACTGTTTGTATTTATCGGTGCATGTATGGCATTTTATTTCGGCGCTCTGCAGCATGAATCTTTCGGCGGGGTAGCGCTGATATTGATGTGGACTGTCGTTGGAATACTCGGTTCATACGGTGTTGCATGGTTTGGTATAAGAATGAATACTCTTGCCAACAGCAGAATGGCTTTTGCTTCACTCGAAAGAAAGCCATTGAAGCTCCTTACCATTCCTCTTAATGCGGGAATGAGCATAGGCGTTCTTCTCATTTGTGTTGAGCTGATAATGATGCTGATAATTTTTCTGTTCGTTCCGCGCGAATATGCAGGCGCGAGTTTTATCGGATTTGCAATCGGCGAATCACTCGGAGCTTCGGCTCTCAGAATTGCCGGAGGTATATTTACAAAGATTGCCGATATTGGCTCTGACCTGATGAAAGTTGTTTTTAAAATAAAAGAAGACGACCCGAGAAATCCCGGTGTTATCGCGGACTGTACAGGTGATAATGCAGGTGATTCGGTCGGACCTACTGCTGACGGGTTTGAAACATACGGCGTTACAGGTGTCGCTCTTATTAGTTTTATAGTTCTTGCTGTTACCGGAGTAGAGCTTCAGGCAACATTGCTTGTATGGATATTCGTTATGAGAATTATGATGATCATTACTTCTATCACAGCATTTTATATTAACGGTTTGGTTTCAAAAGCGAAATATACCGGCAAAGATAAAATGGATTTCGAAGCCCCGCTTACTTTGTTAGTGTGGATTACTTCAATACTTTCAATAATTGTTACCTTCATTATAAGCTATGTATTGATAAGGGATCTTCCGGATAATTTATGGATTACTCTTTCAATTATAATCAGCTTCGGTACATTAGGAGCTGCACTTATTCCTGAATTCACAAAAATATTTACTTCACCGAAATCAACTCATGTTAAAGAAGTTGTAACCGCTTCAAGAGAAGGCGGTGCATCATTAACAATTCTCTCAGGACTTGTTGCAGGTAACTTCAGCGCTTTCTGGATGGGAATGGTTTTCTTTGCGCTGATGTACGGAGCTTACATTACTTCAGCATATATCCCCGCAAATATGATGCAGTATCATACTATATTCGCTTTCGGTCTGGTAGCATTCGGAATGCTCGGAATGGGACCGGTTACAATTGCTGTTGATTCTTATGGACCTGTGACAGATAATGCGCAGTCTATCTATGAGCTTTCATTAATCGAAGAAAATAAAGAACAGAAGGAAAAAGAAATTGAAAAAGATTTCGGATTCAAGCCTGACTGGGAAAATGCAAAACTGTATCTCGAAGAAAATGACGGCGCAGGAAATACATTCAAGGCAACTGCAAAGCCGGTTCTTATCGGAACAGCGGTAGTCGGCGCTACTACAATGATATTCTCCCTTATACTTGTTCTGAAAAATGTTTTAGGAGTCGAGCCGGAAACAATTCTTAACCTGCTTAATCCATATTCAATACTCGGATTCCTTTGCGGCGGATCGGTAATTTACTGGTTCACAGGTGCGTCAACACAGGCAGTAACAACGGGCGCTTACAGCGCAGTTGAATATATAAAGAAGAATATTAATCTTGATGAAAACGCTTCACTCAGCGCATCAACCGAGCAATCAAAAAAAGTTGTGGAGATCTGCACTAAGTATGCGCAGAAAGGAATGTTCAATATTTTCATTGCAGTATTTTCATTTGCAATTGCATTCGCTTTTATGTCGGCTCCGAAGAACGGCAACAATGCTCCGGCATGTTTCTTTATTAGTTATTTAATTTCAATCGCAGTGTTCGGTTTGTTTCAGGCAATATTCATGGCTAATGCCGGAGGCGCGTGGGATAATGCAAAGAAGGTTGTTGAAGTTGACTTAAGAGAAAAGGGGACGCCGCTTCATGATGCAACTGTAGTTGGCGATACGGTTGGCGATCCGTTCAAAGATACATCTTCTGTTGCGTTAAACCCGATCATCAAGTTCACAACATTATTCGGATTGCTCGCGATGGAGATTGCGATCACTGAACAGTTCAGGGATTCAGCTCCTGTAGTAGGATTAGTATTCCTGGCGATAGCATTAATTTTTGTATGGAGATCGTTTTATAAGATGAGGATTGTAAAGGAATAGAAATAAAAAATTTGAGTTTCAGATTTTGTTTTATAAATTTTATAAAAAGGTGTTCAGAGATGGACACCTTTTTTTTTGTAATGGATTTTATTTTTGAAACGCATTTGCTCAGAATTTCTAACTGGCAATTTATCACAAGCGGGTTGTTTTTAAAAATTGAATCTAAAAATTAATTTCTAAGTCAGATTAAATTTAAATTGGTGAAAATAAATTTGTTTTGGATAGGATCCTGATTATGATTGGACTAAAGGACTTCTTTGTTATAAAGCTTTCCAATCATTGTATGATGACTGGCGTTACATTTGATTTGAGGCAATGCATGAAGCATTACATTATTTGACAATGAAGTTTTTATTTCTTAATTTTGATCAGATTTATTTTTGTTTTTTCAAATTAAGGAAGAAAAGTTCTCCAAAAACTCACCCCAAAACTTTCCGGCTTTTCTAATATCAAATCAATTTCTATTAATTATAAATATATTTAAGAAATTGATTCTCATTTATTTGTTCGATATGTTTAACAAATATTAATATTTAGTTAAATGAAAAAACTATTTTTTTTGGAACTTACGTTTCTACTTCTTGCAACAACATTCTCTTCAAATCCACCTCCTCCGGGCTGGTATCAACAAACTCTTCCGGTAAGTGACTTTGTTAATGATATCTTTTTTTTGGATAGTTTACAGGGTTGGGTTGCAACAAGAGAAGGCAACATTCTCCATACAATTAATGGCGGAGAAGATTGGAACATTCAAATTGATTCTGCAGGAGATTTCCAATCAATTCAATTTCCAGAAAGCTCTACCGGGTATGCATTGGCAAATGGACTTCACGGCTTGATTTATAAAACGACAAACGGAGGAACTAATTGGGAAGTGCTTCACGATTTTAATCCCACTGCTCTCTTTAAAGACATGAGCTTCATAAACAAAGATACGGGTTGGATATGCAGTGAAGATATTTTTGATGGCGGAGTATTCAAAACCACAAATGGCGGAATAAGCTGGGATCAACAATTAAATTATAATTCTGAAAATCCTCAGACTATATTCTTTGCAAACAAGGATACAGGCTGGACCGGCAATCAATATAGAAAATTATTCAAGACAACCAATGGTGGTTTAAATTGGAATTTACAAATTATATTCCCATCTTTTCAAGCTGCCATTGAGGATATTTTGTTTTTTAATTCCAATACCGGATTTGTAAGTGCCGCCCGTATCTATAAAACAACAAATGGAGGAACTTCATGGGATACTGCAAATGACGATGGAATCAAACTGTCCTTTGCAAATGACTCAATAGGCTGGTGTGGCTCCAATTTTTTTAATATAAAAAAAACCACAGACGGCGGATTGAATTGGGTGATACAGAATTCTCCTATTTTTAATAACACAAGCGTAAGTGCTGTAAGTAATTTAATAGCTTGGGCAGGAGCAAGCGGAATAGTTCATACTTCTGATGGTGGTGGACTTACAGTGATTAATAATGTAAATATAAATTCAGCATTAGATTTCACCCTTTATCAAAATTACCCGAATCCGTTTAATCCCAATACAATTATCAGTTATGTGTTACCGGTCGGCGGTGTTGTGAAATTAAGAGTGTTTGATATAAGTGGAAAAGAGATTGAAACCCTAGTAAATAAACAACAGAATTCAGGGAACTATGAAATAAAATTTGATGCCTCCCGTTTACCAAGCGGGGTTTATTTTTATAATGTTAAATTTATGGATAATAAGTCCAACCAAACAGTCAGTAAAACAAAAAAAATGCTGTTATTAAAGTAACAATATATTCAAAATTAATATTTTCTAAACTTAAACATTATCAAAATGAAAAATTCAATTCTTAAACTAGTATTGGTATTATCCTTACCAATGATTTATTACATTGCATTTTCAGGTTTTAAGGATAAAGCAGAAATTATTAACAGACCAATTTCTATTGAAGACGCTCCTGAAATAAAGAGTTTTACAAATTTGATTTTCACTGACACCTATTTCGGAAGTTCTCTTCATGGGCACAATCCAAATGATCCGAGGTCAATAGAAAATAATATTGCTAATTTCAGGGATTCACTTCATTTCAATTCAATTCACGTTTATGGTTATGGAAATCTTGGGGGAGGATTTTATGATCCCATTTCTGATTACTCAGGTTACATTAATGGACTGATTACAACAGTGAACAATGCGGGGCTAAGCGGATTTTATGGGAGAAATAAAATTGAACAATTAAGTTACGGTCAAAGATTAATATATGAAATTGGTCCGGCAAACTTCTCAAGAGTAAACTCCGGATTCAGCTATGACAGTATTATGTCAAATACATATGGAACTGATAGCGGCAGAACTGTTCTTCACGCAACTCCTTATCCGAATGAAGATTATAATTCCTCCGGCTGGCTATGCAAAAGTATCTATGAAAATTTACAGCATGGGGATTTAATAGATTTTACTCAAGCGGATACAATGGAATGGCATATGAAACCCGTAATGCGAATAAGGCAAAGTGATTTTAACGTCAGTTCTACAATTCCAGTAGTTGCCATTGTTGTTAAGAATTATTTGGGAGACATAATAGACTCGGTTGTGCTAAGAGTAAAACATTTTTCAAATAGTAATGGAAGTTACTCAGGAAATTATATTGAAAACTATCTCTTTGATAATAATAAAGATAGTTTGCGAATTTCCGGTAGTCGTGAATTAACTAATGGCTTAAGTCATGGAATGACAGATCGCTGGCCGGGGTGGAAAGATAGTTGTAAAGTTGACTTCAAAGTATGGTGGTTTGGAAATGTCGAGGTTTGGTTTGATAAAATGATGGTTGATGATAGATTCGGTGATATGCTATTAAATAAAGATACTTCTATAAGTTTTCCGAATGAAAGAAGGATAACAGAAGAAGCACAGGCATTTACGGATAATATTAATTCAGGCCATGGTTCTTTCTTTATTGATGAATTGTGTATTTCACAACTTCCATGTGTGAAGAGGGTCT
>JBBRTN010000098.1:0-6691 GCA_038244395.1 Ignavibacteria bacterium | reverse complement strand
GGAAGCATTAAAAATTCTTAAAACAATAAAGGCATCATTAAACAATCCGGCGGAAAAGACGGACTACTGGGATTTGATAAACTCCATTAAACTAAAGCTCTGTCTTTTTATAATGGCGGATGAAATTTTAAATGACAGTAAAGTAAAGCGAGCAAAGCCTGTAAAAAGCGGAGGCAAAGATTTAGAACAACAACAGGAACAACTTGATGATATATTACAGGAATTTCAAAATCTCTGGAAACGCGCAGGCTCCAGGGCAAAGCGACAGGCGGAGATTGAACATATAGATTTTCTCATTGATGCGCTGACATTGAAAAACACTGCGAAAACCCGGATGTTAAGAGAGATGCTTCAGAAATTAAATGATGAACTGGTTAAGATAGTATGAAGCCCGACATCTGCTACAGCTATTTTCATTTGGTTTTCATTATTAACTGACCCAACTCTTACATTGTAAAAAAAAATGAAAATTCCTATATTTGAATAACTTAAAAGAAAAGAGGTAATAAAGTGTTAAAAGTTATAATTCAGGATGGTGAATCCATCGATAAGGCGCTTAAAAGATTCAAAAAAAAATATGAAAAGTCAGGGCTGCTGAAAGAATTCAGAAGAAGGATGTTTTACACAAAGCCGTCAGTCGAAAAGAAAATGGATAAAGAGAGAGCTGTCCGTAAGAACAAAAGAATATTAGCAGAAGAAAATATTTAATACCGGTTTTTTACAATCAGTTAAACCCATTTTGAAAATTTTCAATGGGTTTTTTATTTTTAATCTGCTATTAATTAACTTTCAATAATCTAACTAATTTTTCAGGAATTAATAGAATCTGTTGTCAAAAAAATCAGGTCCATATCTCGAAGAATACATTTCAAAGGAAAAAATTTCAAAGAGAGTAAAAAAGATAGCGCGAAAAATAAACAAAGATTACAAGGGAAAGAAACCAATATTCATAGGTATTTTAAACGGGTCTTTTATTTTCCTTTCGGATTTAATCAGGGAAATAAAACTTGAATGCGAAATAGATTTTCTGAAACTTTCCAGTTACGGTGACGAAAAAATATCCTCCGGTAATGTAACGATGCTCAAGGAGCTGAATTGTGAGATTGAAAATCAGGATATTATAATCGTAGAAGATATAGTAGATTCGGGGCTTTCTGCAATGTTCATTAAGAATATTATTGAAAAGAGTAAACCGGCTTCCCTTAGATTTGTCAGCTTGCTGTTCAAGAAAAATACTTCCAGCTTGAATTTTAAAATTGACTACATTGCATTTAAGATTGACAATAAGTTTGTTGTAGGATATGGACTGGATTATGCTCAGAAATATAGGAATTTAAATGCTATATATGTGTTACATAGTTAAAATTTTTTTTTATAAGATATAAGACAAGAGTATGAAAAATCTAAATAAAAATACGAACAAAAACGGAAACAATGAAGACTTCAACTGGAACAGGGTATTTAAGATTGTTTTAGGCTGGAGCGCAATACTGATAGGTTTTTTTCTTATAATGATTTATACGAAAGGCGCCGAAGGTAAATATTCCGAACTTAAGTATGACCAGTACTTAAGGTTCCTTAATGATAAAAAAATTGAAAGTGCAGTAATAAAAAAATCAGATAACAATTATGAATTTCTGGGTAAGCTGAAAACTCCCGAAGCAATTAATGCCGGCAACAGGTCTGTTATGATTGACAGGTTTACAGTATTGCTTCCATATACAAACATAGATGACAACGTTGTAAAAGCCTGGAATGACAGCGGTATCCAGTTCAGTATAGAAAAGGATGACGGTGGCTGGCTTGCTCCGCTTGTAGGCGCATTGCCGTGGATTTTAATTATCGCATTCTGGATAATTATTATGCGAAGGATGCAGTCCGGAGCCGGGGGTGCGAAGAATATATTTTCTTTCGGGAAATCAAAAGCAAAGCTTCTAAGCGAGTCTGCTACAAAGGTGACTTTTCAGGATGTTGCAGGAGCGGATGAAGCCAAGGAAGAATTATCTGAGATAATCGAATTTCTAAAGACTCCGGCAAAATTTCAGAAGCTCGGAGGAAAAATTCCAAGAGGTGTATTATTACTGGGACCTCCCGGTACAGGCAAGACACTTCTTGCGCGGGCAGTTGCCGGCGAAGCAGGCGTTCCTTTCTTTTCAATCAGTGGTGCTGACTTTGTTGAAATGTTTGTAGGAGTGGGCGCATCAAGAGTAAGAGATTTATTCGAACAGGGAAAGAAGAATGCGCCATGCATAATTTTTATAGATGAGATTGATGCAGTAGGAAGACACAGAGGAGCAGGTCTCGGCGGAGGGCATGATGAAAGAGAACAGACTCTCAATCAGCTTCTGATAGAGATGGATGGTTTTGAACAGAACAACGGAGTAATAATTATCGCTGCGACAAATCGTCCGGACATTCTTGATCCGGCATTATTAAGACCGGGAAGATTTGACAGGCAGGTAGTTGTTGACAGGCCTGATGTTAAGGGACGCGAGGGAATTCTGAAAGTTCATACAAGAAAGACTCCTTTGGCAAAGGATGTTGTCATTGACGTTATTGCAAAAGGAACCCCCGGATTTTCAGGAGCAGATCTTGCTAATCTTGTCAATGAAGCAGCTCTTCTCGCCGCAAGAAGAAATTCGGATTTTGTAACTATGAAAGATTTTGAAGAATCAAAAGATAAAGTGATGATGGGAACTGCGCGCAAGAGTCTTATAATTTCCGACAGAGAAAAGAAAACGACTGCATATCATGAGAGCGGACACGTTATAGTAGCTAAGATGATACCGGAAGCTGATCCTGTACATAAAGTAACAATCATTCCAAGAGGAAGAGCTCTGGGAGTCACAACTTATTTACCGATGGATGAAAAACATACATACTCAAAAGAATATCTCGAGGCGATGATTGCATATGCAATGGGAGGACGTGCTGCCGAGAAGATGATTTTTAATGAATACACTACCGGCGCAAGCAATGATATAGAGCGTGCAACAGGAATGGCGCGCAAGATGGTTTGTGAATTCGGCATGAGTGAAAAACTCGGTCCAATAGCTTACGGCCAGAAACAGGAAGAAGTATTTCTCGGTAGAGAAATTACACAGCATAAAGATTACAGTGAATCAACACAAATAATGATAGATGACGAGATAAAGAAAATTGTTCAGTCAGGTATGGATAAAGCAGAAAAGCTTTTGAACGAAAACCGAGACAAACTTGATCTTATGTCAGACGCATTACTTGAAAGAGAAATTCTTGATTCTTTAGAAGTGGATATGATAATGCGGGGAGAAGAATTACCTCCGTTTGAAAAAATAACAAAAGAAGATGATGTCTCCAGGAATGGCGAAGTACAGAAAGAGAAAGAGAAAAAAGTAAAAGACGGAAAATTCACTCCGGGTGATATTGCACTTGCGAATTGAATTTTATAAAAATGAAATTAAAAAAGCGAGCTCACCACTCGCTTTTTTTTTGACCTTTGTAAAGGAATGGAAGAAACACACAGCAAAATAAGTTTTAAGAATGAAGTATACAGAAAGGGAATTCATCTGTCTTCTTCAGTTATTCCGTTTACTTATATTTTTTTAAGCAGGCAGGTTGAAATAATAATTCTCGTATTGATTGTTAGTGAATTAATATTGATTGATATCTTAAGGTCGAAGAATGAAAACTTCAGCAGATTTTATCTTAAATTTCTCGGACCCATTTTAAGAGGACACGAGATAGATAAAAATAAGTATTTATTTACCGGCGGGACATATTTAGTAATGGCTTTTTTGATTTGCACAATAATATTCCCAAAACCGGTTGCAGTCACATCAATGTTTGTTGCCGTATTTTGCGATTCGATGGCGGCAATTGTGGGGAAAAACCTGGGCAAGCACTTTATCTCAAATAAAACACTCGAAGGCAGCGTTGCTTTTTTTCTGACGGGGATAATTATTATTCTGCTTACTCCCAAATTTACTGATGCAGTAACGGAATATTACCTGGGATTTATAGCTGTCTTTCTTTCATCTGTGTTTGAATTAATTCCTATAAAAATAGATGACAATATTTCCACGCCTCTGTTTTTTGGATTGGTTTATTTTGTGTTAATAAAAATATTTCTTTAAAATTAAATCATAGAAATGTCATTTCGTTGCGGTATAGTCGGTCTCCCGAATGTAGGGAAGTCAACTTTGTTTAATGCTTTAACATCATCTCAAAATGCCGAAGCAGCTAATTATCCTTTTTGTACAATTGATCCTAATGTCGGAACTGTAATCGTTCCCGATGAACGAGTCACAAAATTAGTTGAACTCTTTAATCCAAAAAAAATCATACCGGCAACCATTGAGTTTGTTGACATTGCAGGGCTGGTGAAAGGAGCTTCACAGGGTGAAGGACTAGGCAACCAGTTTCTTTCTCATATAAGAGAAGTCGATGCAATCATCCATATTGTCAGATGTTTTGATGACGATAATATTATTCATGTCGAGGGTAAGATTGATCCGAAAAGTGATGTTGAAATTATCGAGACTGAATTAATTTTAAAAGATCTGGATGCAATTGATAAGAGACTCGAGCGCTCAGGAAAGTCACTTAAAACCGGTGATAAAAAAATCAAACTTGAAGTAGATACTCTGACTAATCTCAAAGAACATCTTGCCGGCTCACGGCTGGCAAAATATTTTACCGAAGATCTCGATGATGATCATAAGCAGATAATACGAGAGCTTCATCTGCTTACGGACAAACCGTTTCTATATGTTGCCAATGTAGATGATAAGAATCTCGACGGAAATAAATATTCTGAAATTGTCAAGAGCATTGCCGAAAAGGAGAATGCGCAGTTTCTAATCTTATCGGTTCAGATTGAATCCGAGATATCACAGCTTGAGACGAGAGAAGACAAAATTGAATTTCTAAAAGAGATGGGACTGAATCAGTCAGGTCTCGACAGGTTAATAAATAAAGGATATGAGCTACTTAACCTTATAACTTTTTTTACAGCAGGAGAAAAGGAAGTTCATGCATGGACACTCCGCAAGGGCTACAAAGCCCCTCAGGCAGCGGGTGAAATTCACACTGATTTTGAAAAGGGTTTTATACGCGCCGAGATTATGAAATACAATGACCTGATAAGCCTTAGAACGGAATCAGCGGTAAAAGAAAAAGGACTGCTTAACATTGAAGGAAAAGAATATGAAGTGGAGGACGGTGATGTCGTTCATTTCAGATTCAATGTATAAGAGTTTTTTAATTTGGAATAATAAATCTAATTTATCCCGATTGCTCTCAGTCCATTTACTGTGATTACTGAAAGTATATAAGCGACAGAAGTAAAAATTACAATCTGGAGAAGGGGAATCCTCCAGCTTCCTGTTTCCTTTTTTGCAATTGCAACAGTAGAAAGACATTGCAAAGCAAACACAAAAAATATAATGAGACCTGTTGTTGTCGCAGTAGTAAATAATTTCTGATCCGTATCACCTATCCTTGCATCCTTCATTGCGCCGAGAATGGAATTCTGTAAATCATCACCTTCATCAGTTATCTTAAATATTAATGCAAGCGAGCTGACAAAAACTTCTCTCGCTGCGAAAGTTGCAATAAGCGACACACCCACACGCCAGTCCAATCCCATCGGAGTCATTACAGGTTCAATAAATTTTCCCAGGTAAGAAGCATATGAACCTGAAATTCTTTCTTCAGACTTAAGCTGTGAAATTTTTTCCGGAGATTTACCTGATTCATCGGGAACAGCCGGATTATAATCAGGAAAATATGTAAGCACCCAGAGAATCAACGAAAGATAGAGTATGATCGGACCTGCTTTTTTAACATACTGCTTTGCATTTTTAAGGGTATTGCTGACAACAATACTGAGCTTGGGTTTTTTGTATGTTGGCAGCTCCAGTATAAAAGAAGAGTTATCTTTTTCTTTAATTAATTTGTTTTGAAATTTATTTATCACTGCCGCTATCACCACCGAGCCTGTAATACTGAAAATATATATGGCTGTTAAAACCAATCCGCCTACCCATGGCTTATTCTTCGGAGTCAGAAACGCGATCAGAAGAGCATATACAGGAAGCCGCGCGCTGCAGCTCATCAAAGGAATAATGAATATTGTCAGATATCTTTCGCGCCGGTTTGTAATAGTGCGGGTAGCCATTATAGCCGGAATTGCGCAGGCAAAACCTGACAGCATCGGAACAAATGATTTTCCGTTCAGTCCGATTTTGGATAATGGCTTATCTATAAGCATAGCTCCGCGTGCTAAGTATCCCGAGTCTTCGAGCAGTCCGAGAATTAAAAAGAGAATCAGAATCTGAGGGAGGAAGACCATTACCGACCCCAGCCCGCTGATGAGTCCGTTAGAAATCAAATCACCAAACCACCCTCCGCCCAAAACACTCGTTGCGCCGTCCGAAAGAAAAGAAAAAAGTTTATTGATAATATCCATTAAAGGAGCAGCAAGCCAGAAAATAGAAGTAAATGTTACAGTCATTATTAATAAGAAGAGAATCAAGCCCCAGAATTTATGAAGCACTATTTTATCAATCTTAATTGTTAATTCATCCGGTTTGTTTGAAACTTTGCGTGAGTTCAGTACAACTAAACTTTCATTAATTTTTTCAAGGTCGATCTTACCGTTAATTTCAGGAACATCTTTTTCGAACAGGACTTCATTTTCAATTCTTTC
>JBBRTN010000097.1:0-6715 GCA_038244395.1 Ignavibacteria bacterium | reverse complement strand
CGTAGGCGGCTCCGCTTGCTATCTCCTGTTTGTACCGCAAAGAACCGCTTTCATGCCCGAGCTGCGCAAGGAAGTGCGCCATTCTTAAAGGAGTGGTGATCTGATATTTCTGCATTACTCTTTTAATCGGCTCAAGAAAAGTCTCTACATCTGAACTCTTTACTCCTGTCATAATTTCCCGAAGCCGGGATGAAGTTAATCCCTGGGTTTCCGCACCGCCGGCAATAATTTCAGGAATTCCAAAACCATCTGCTATCGCGGCATTCCATGTATTATTTCCAACGTCTCCGTCTGCATCAAGGTCATGGTCTTTCTGAAAATTTTTGGTTGCAGTATCGGTATTTTTTCCAAAATCTCCGTCCGGCTCTCCTGTATCATATCCCTGTTTATTAAGGAATTCCTGCCATAGTTTTACTAATGAACCTTTAGACTTCTTTTTTATTTCAGGATACATTTCCCGGCTCCTTCACTAAAATTTTTTAAAAAAATATTTAATACGAACTTATTAATTTTGAAAAGCAAAATCAATAGGTGACGGGAATTTTTCTCCTAAAAATAATTAAAGACCCAATTAAGAAACTGATCGCCCTGGTATCGCTGAGAGAAAAAAACCTGTAATCCATTTCTCATGAGCAGCCTGTAAATTCCCGTAGTAGATTTATTTACAATTTTATTATAATCCGTGTCGGGAAACATTGCTATAATCGTTCCAAGATTATAGTTAGTCACAAGTGAATCTCTTTTATTCCGTGAAATAATTTTTTTATTAACTGCCCTGACCGAATCAGCGGTAATTGCTTTTTGCCTGGAGGTATCACTTGTTTCCTGAGCATCATTTTTGTAAAGACTGTCTCCCTTGTATAAAAGAAGATCCCTCTTCATCTTATTATCCCGCACGCTTAACTCCAGCCTGTACACTCCGCCATCAAAAGGAGAGCTCGAATATTTTTTAGAGTAATTTAAAATTGCAAACGGCTTAAGTACGATAATATTTCTTACGCTGTTATTTTCGATGAGGTCTTCAATGTTCCTGTCCGAGAAAATCCGGGTAACCGTGCTGTGAACAACTGAGTCTGTCTCGGCAGACCTGATATCAATTACGGAAGTATACCTGTCGTAGTCAAAATTTTCATAATCAATGCTGTCAAGAATGCCGGGATTTATTGACCCCCAGCTAAGCGTGACTGTCTGCGGGTTTAAGCCGAAGTTTGTATTATCTATATAAAAATTCTTCAAAGCCAGCAGATTGCTGTAATTAATCATCTCGGGATTTTCATCGAGCCTGATGATATTTTTTGTGAAGAGCGAGATGGAGGAATCATTAACATTTGATTCCACGTTTTCTAGATAAAATAATTTATAGTCGCCTATCTCTTCGTTTTTATAGCTCAGCTTCTTAAGCTTATCCGTATAGCTGTCGCTTTTTACGACGGCAATTTTAATATTATTCTTTTCAAGATAGTTCTTTAGTTCAATAATACTCAGCTCTTCATCCGTAGGCTGTTTTTTATTCTTCTTATTTTTCTTTTCAATAGACTTGATAGTAGGAAAGTCTCCCAGCAAAAATTTGGACGGGTTGTTTGACAATGCCTGCACCGCAAAGATGTCGTAGTATCCCTGTACTTCTTCAAAATAAATTTTTCCGTTTTCCCTGACGTGATTTTTTTTCTCGAGATCTTTTAAAAGATTTCCCACCTCAAAAGTATCTTCACGAAACGGCTGCGGATAATAAAAACTCCATATGACATTTACTATAATGAATATTCCGATTAAGCTTGCTGCCAGTATTTTTCTGAGCTCGAATGCCTGCTGCACGGCAAACGGGAGGAACAGTAAGGCATTGATGACAATATATCTCGATATCATATTTGTCCCGCCGGTTCCGAGTATTCCCTGTAATATCAAGAGTGAAAGCTCGAGAATATTGAAAAATAGGAATGTTCTTGAAGGAGAAATTTCATTGGTGCGCAGAGTCTCGGATGAAGTTCTCAGCGCAAAGAAAGTTGTAAGCGGGGCAATGAAAAAAATAAACGTCGGATACTGGACGAGGCGCTGAAGAAAGCCCGCAGTGTTAAATTCCTTGAATATTTTTGTCGTCTCTTCGGCGAAAAAAAACATATTATGATGGTCAATGTAATTTTGAATGAGCCACCAGATTATTGTCGTGAAGGAGATCAGGGAAACAAGAAAATTAGAAATTACTTTTACTGTGACTTTCTTCTGATAAATAATATCGGAGAGTACGAGAAGTACGATGACACCGCTGAAGAGCCAGCCTTCATACCTGAAGCCGTTTGACAATGCAAATGCGGCAGAGCTTAAAACAAGGTTTATTCTTTTCTCACCGGAGAATTTCCATTTAATAAAATAATATATACCTGTAATTACAAAGAAGAAAAAAATTGATTCGGGAAGTCCTGAAATACTAAGCCACACCTGGAAAGGGAACAGGCAGAAAATCAGTGCAGAGAAGAAAGCAATTTTTTTGTCAAATGAAATCAGCACCGCTTTGTAAAAAAATATCACGGTCAATGCTGAAAAAATAACATTCACGATGGTGGCTGCAGCAAACAGGTCTTTAATAAAAATCATTGCAAATCCATTGATCCAGAAATGCGGCGTAAGCCAGACGCCTGAATCTATAACAGGTTTCTGAAGCCATTCAAATGATTTTACAGTCCTGCAATAGTCATCAGCCGAAAGCCAGCGGTATCCGGAGCCGAGAATAATAAACTGGAATAAAATTTTAATTCCGATTAAAAAAATAATCTGGAAGACTGTGCCTGTAAAGAAGCCTGCTTTTATTTTCTCAAGCGGAGCATAAAATTTTTGCTTCGTACCGTTATGGGTAATTTCCAAAAAAAGTTCTTTAGTTAATTTGAAGATTAATTTTTATTAAGCTTTATCCTGAAGGTCGTTCCTTTTCCAATGTTAGATTCGACCAGCATCAGTTTTCCCTTGTGATAATCTTCTATGATTCTTTTTGAAAGACTGAGACCGAGACCCCAGCCCCTGGTTTTCGTAGAGTAGCCCGGACGAAAGACATCTTTTTTAAATTTTGTATCAATGCCTTTTCCGTTATCGGTCACATCGATTAAGACTTCCCCGTTAGAATTTAAAATATTAAAAACAATCTTTCCGCTTGGTTTCTCAATTGCATCGAGAGCATTTTTCAGAAGATTTTCAATGACCCATTCAAAAAGATCCTTATTAATGTTGGCATCAATCTCACCTTCGCTTTTAATGTCTACTATGACTTTCTTCTTCATCTCCCCGTCCTTGTTTACTAATGTAGGAATTCTCTTTTCGAAATAATCCGCAACTTTCTGAACTACGTTTATTATATTTTCTTTGTCAAGTTTTGGCTGTGATCCTATTTTTGAAAACCTTCCTGCAATCTTATTCAGCTTATCAACGTCATTGTTGATCTCATTAGTAATCTCCTGAAGGTCTTCGGTCTGCGGCTCTATATTTTTGAGCATTTCAATCCAGCCGAAAAGCGAGCTGAGCGGCGTCCCTAGCTGATGCGCAGTTTCCCGCGAGAGACCAACCCATATATTGCTCTGTTCATTCTTCTTTATGTAAGAAAATCCTATATAGCCGAGCAGGACAAAAATTCCCGCAACGAGAAATTCAAATACCGGTAGTAATTTTAATTCTGTAACAAGACTTGATTGTCCGTAATGAACATAATTAAGTACAACTGAATCTTTATACGAAACGACTATGGGAGGATTTATTTCATCCATATCCTTTGCCTTATCAAAGAGGATTTGATTTTTCTTTGTATCGGACAGTGTGGTATCATATTCGACATTTTTAGTTAATATGATTTCCTTTTGAGTCCTGTCCGTAGCAATCACGGGAAAATCAATCTGGGGAATTATCTGGTCAAAAATAAACCCATATTCACCGGACGAATTTTCATCGTTGGCAAGATACTCAAGGGATTTTGCATAAAGTCCTGCAATATCTCTTTCACGCATCTGGATTTTCTGTGCGAGAATCTGAGTATAAATTAAAACCACAAGAGCGATAATCACCCCGCTTATAATCAGGGCAATCTTAATATTTAGTGAGCCAAATTTATTCATTAAGCTAAGGATTTCATTTTAATATATTGTATATAAATACTTATTTAAATTTATTAATTATTGTCTAAAAAGGTTTTCATACTAAGCGGTCTTTTGATTTCATTATGTGTCTCTTTTTTTGTTGCTTTGTCTCTCGGAAGCGTATCCATTTCATTGGGCGAAATCGTCAGCATATTTTCATCAGGCAGTGAAGTTAACAGGAAAATTTTACTGGACATAAGATTACCGAGAGTCATAAATTCCATGCTGGTCGGTTCTTCACTTTCCTGTTCGGGAATCGTCCTTCAGTCAATGCTTAGAAATAATCTTGCAGAGCCGGGACTCCTCGGCATTTCAGCAGGCGCAGGACTCGGAGCGATTTTACTTTTTATTTTACCGGTGTCAGTTCCTTTCCTTTTTATAACTCCGGTCGCATTCTTATTCGCCGTTACTACTACTGCAATCATCTTTTACTTTGCAAAAGGATTCGGAAAAAACTATTCAGGTTTTATTTCAACGAATAAAATAATCTTAACAGGAATTGCAATCAGCGCGCTTATCTCTTCGGTGAACGGATTCCTGCTTTTAATTTCAGGAAGCTCAGTAACGCAGATTTTATACTGGCTTAACGGCGGATTATCCGGAAGGGGCTGGAATGAATTTTTTACCGGCGTAATTTTTATTGCAGCCGGAATAGCCGGCTCGGTTTTTATTTCAAAGGATCTCAATGTACTGAATCTCGGTGAAGAACTTTCCATTTCTCTCGGACTTAACATAAAGAGAATACAAAGAAGTTCAATTATTATTTCGTCGCTTCTGGCAGCAAGCGCCGTATCAATAGCAGGCATAATAAGTTTTGTCGGACTTATAATTCCCAATGTATCAAAACTCCTGATTGGAAATGATTACCGCTATGCAATTCCCTGCACTGTTCTTCTCGGCGCATTATTTTTACTTGTATCAGATACAATTGCAAGGATGGTGATAGCGCCTGCTGAAATTCCCGTGGGAGTTGTAACTTCCTTTATCGGCGCGCCGGTTTTTATCTGGTTGATACTGAGGAAGAAGAAATGAAAGTTTGACTCAATACACTAAAAGCACACCCAAATGAACTCAATGAACTCTATTGCGGCAATCTCAACTCCGATAGGCGAAGGCGGTATTTCGGTTATAAGAATATCCGGTGAAGATTCTTTTACTCTGATTGGAAAAATTTTTTATAAAGATAAAAACAAAAAAAAGAAATTTGATATTTCAAAAGAAGATTCTCACACCATTCACTTCGGATACATTTTTGATAATAAATTACTTGTAGATGAAGTTTTAATTTCGGTTTTCAAAACTCCGGATTCATACACGGGCGAAGATGTAATAGAGATCTCTTCACATGGAGGAACATTCATCGCGCAAAAAATTTTATCTCTTCTGATGAATGCAGGAGCGCGTCACGCCGAACCGGGTGAATTTACGAGGAGGGCTTTTCTAAACGGCAGGATAGACCTGTCTCAGGCAGAAGCAGTCGCAGACTTAATAAAGTCCAAAACCGAATCCGCTCATGAATCATCTATAAGACAGCTGGAAGGCTCACTATCAGAATTCGTATTCAATACCCGGAAGGAAATTATAAATATAACTTCGCTGATTGAGCTGGAGCTTGACTTTGCCGAAGAAGGGCTTGAGTTTGTAAAGAAAGATGAAATTAAATCCATGATTGAAAAACTGAATTCAAGATTAGGAAAAATCATTTCATCATATATTACGGGAAAAGTTATAAGAGAAGGAGTAAACCTTGTAATTGCCGGGAAGCCAAACAGCGGAAAGTCGTCCCTGTTCAATTACCTTTTGAAAACAAACCGGGCAATCGTAAGCAGCATCGCAGGCACAACCAGAGACTATATTGAGGAAGGTATTATTATAAAAGGAATTCTTTTTAACCTGGTTGACACAGCGGGTTTGCGGCTCTCATCAGATGAAATAGAAAGTGAAGGCATACGCAGAAGCCATAAGAAAATTTCGGAAGCCGACCTGATAATTTATTTGATTGATTCGTCGGTAAGTAGTCTGGACATGGAAGATGATAAGAAATATTTTAAGAGTCAGTTTGACAATGATAAATCAATCTTAGTTTTTTCGAAACTTGACCTTGCAGATACTGATATCACACTGCATTATAAAAATAATAATATAGAAAATGAAAAAGCCGGCGCGATATTTATTTCTCTTGTGCAGGATGATACTATAGAAAGACTAAAAGAAGAGATGTTAAGGAAAATCAGTTCAGACAAAATGAAATCATCATATGATGACATCATCATCACAAACCTTCGACATAAAATCTGCCTGGAGAATGTCGTCAGTTCACTCAACAACGCCGCCCAGACAATAGCCGAAGGAATGAGCGGTGAATTCATTTCAGTAGACCTCAGAAATTCCCTGAAGTATCTCGGCGAAATCACCGGCGAAGTCACAAACGACACTATACTCGAAAACATTTTCCGGCATTTCTGTATCGGAAAATAGTGTTTGAAACAAAGGATAACTCAGTTAAACAAATCTTAATATTTTCTTAATATTTTTAGTTAAAGTTTTATGACTGCCCACTCGCTGTGTCTTTCTCTTAAATAATAAACTAACTTTTATAT
>JBBRTN010000096.1:0-6752 GCA_038244395.1 Ignavibacteria bacterium | reverse complement strand
CTTGAAGGTTCATATTTTTCAAAAGGATTATTATGAACATCGGTACCTCCGGGAGAATATTTCATCATCACAAGAATTTTCCCGCTGATATCAATGTCATTTCCATTTTTATTTTTATAATCGTCGTAATTTTGTTCCGGTGCGGAAATACCATATCCGAGAAAAACCAGATCTCCTTCAATTCTTCCTTTTCCGCTGAACCCAAGAGGAATAAAATCTTTTTCAACTTTATAGGAAGTTGTAGTCCCATTGGAATTTATTTTAAATTCATTAACACCCTGAAGCTGCATTTGAGTTACCATTTCAAAAGGCTGCAGGTACCCATTAACTCCTGAAGGTTCAAGCTTATATTTCCTGAATTCATTTTCTATATAGCTTTCGGTGAGAGAATCTCCTTTTGTTCCGGGAAATCTGCCTTCCATTTCATCGGACGCAAGGTACTTGATATGCTGGTAAATTTCTTCCTTTGTAATTTCATTATTTCTTAATTTTTCAATTTCATCTTTGCCGTCAAAGAAATTAAATGAGTACGCAAAAAATAATAAAAGACAACCCGTCAGAAAATATAATTTTTTCATTTAAATTTGTTTAAACAAACCTTGATTATCCTGTATAAAAATTCAAGCTAAAAATTTCAAAATAAAAAACCCCGGAAGAATTAACTCCCGGGGTTCGATAAAAATATTTATTTTTTTTATTTACTTATTTATTATTTAAGATTAAAAACCGTTTGTAATAACTTCTGCTTTTCTTGATGTAACTGTTCCAACGTTTTTAACATTTGAAGTTACAACAGAAGTTGGTGCAGGGCAAGGTGAAACTTCACTGACAAAATTGGAAACATTATTATCTGTGATTGCTCCGTCTGTTACGTCAACTGTTCCGTCGCTGTTTACATCTGTTGATATTCTGCATCCTGAAAGGAAATTGAATGCATCATTATCAATAAGTCCTAAATCAGTAATATCAATTGTACCGTCCTGATTTATGTCTCCGCCGTAGAAACTGAACGGAGCTGAACTACCTGCCTGATTAGATCCGAAGGCTTTGGTTATTAAGTCTGTGAAATTATAGCTTCCTGTTCCTGCTGTGAAAACAACAGAAGATGATGAACTCCAGGTTCTTAAATGATTAATAGATCTGACTGCCAGCTGATAACCGCCGCCGCCATTTGTGATTGCGTCACCGAATGTCGCTACACCTGAGTTTGTACCAATGTTCAGCTCAACATAACATGTTGCTTTTCCTACACATCCCTGATACAGAACAAGATTCACAGGTGGATTTGCACTTCCGATACCTGAGCTTTTTCCTTCAAGTGCTGCGGTAAGTGTAAATACTTTCAATGCCGGACCTTCGTAAGCTCCTCTGTAAGGATAGGTTGCATTTCTTGCAGTTCCAAATATATCTGTTGTTACTGCTGGAGATAAACCTGTTTTTCCGTTCATGTTTCCGCCTACTGTTCCTGTTGCTAATACACATGAATTTGTGCCTGCAAATAATAAACTGTCAAATGATGTATGCTGCTCTATTGATACTGAGCATGTTGAATCTTTATACTGTTCTATTCCTGCGTTTTGATATACAAAGTTTCCGTATCCGCCGTCCCATCCGAAAGTATTTGCATAAGCGTTTCCGTTGTTATAATCTGAATTTAATGTAACACCCGGTGCCGGATATGATGTTAAGTCATATGCAATACCGAAGCTCGTTGTGTTATTTGCTGATCTTTCATACGAACAAACATTGTTGTATGACTTTACAGTTGATCCGGCAGCTACAACGCTGATAGGTAAACAATCAAATACTGCATTTGTCGCTGTAACAAGACCTGTTCCCCCGAGTCTGCATGTATTGTTGTAAACATTCTGTGTACAGGCCGGTGAAGTCCCGTTTGTTGCAGGGAAAAGACCATAAATAAATCCTGATGCAAGATTATTGTCCATTAAAGTAACACAGTTATTAACGAAGTTAATAACATATGATGTTGAGCCTGTGGTAATAGGCTGAGGAATAGAAATAATTCCTATGAATGTATATGTATTTCCTGCAGTGGTATTTGTAAGATTATGAACGTTATTTGCGTTACAATTAATTGTTCCGCCGCCCTGAATCGAAATACCTCTGTAATTTACAAGTCCTGCTCCTATTGCTCTTGTGATTGAAACGTCGTTGTTGCTGCAGTTCACTCCGATGAGTTCGCTGCCGACAAAAATTCCGAGTGTATTTGCATTGGTTACTTTGTTGTTTGTAATAGTAGTGTTGTCATTTGTATTAACACCTGCAGTTCCGAAGGTCTGAATTGCTCTTGATCCGCCGTCCATAACACAGTGATCAATTGTATTGTTATTGTTTCCGCCTAAAGCTGCTGTAGACTGGGCAACGTTAATCATTCTTCCGTTTAATGAAAGAGTTGTGCAATTACACCATTTAATTGTGTTGCCTGAACAACCATTTGAAAGGTTCAGAACACCTATTAAACCAGATGTGGTATTAAGGTGATTGAAAGTTAAGGCATTCGTTGTTCCTGTTTGCCCGACTCTGCCGTCAATTGTAGAGTTGTCAATATCATTAAAAGTCATGATAGGCGCTGCTACTGTTGTTGCACCTGTTACGGTAAAAGTACCTGCCGTATAAATTCTTACAGAGGTAATAGCAGTTGGAGCATTGTTTGTTAAGATTGCTCCCGTGGCTGATGTTTCAGTAAACGAAGCTGTTATCGTTACTGTCGGAGTCGCTCCATGTGTGCCTAATTGTATTGCCGCAAACGCTGCTGTCAATGTCGCATAGTTTAAACTGTTTGGTGATACATTAACATTATTTTGTGAGACAGCAGAAATATCTAAACAGTAATTATTTCCGACTGTACTGAAATCTGTCCACGAAGTGCTGTTATCAGGGGTAGAATAAAAAAAAGATTTTGAACGAACCGGATTTTCATTTTGATAACTCATCCCGGTATTTGTGGTTGAAGTCTGACGTACACCAATATAAAATTTGCTGTTACCGGGAATACTCAATGGGGAAGGCAGAGTATGTATTACCTGCACTGAAGAATTTGCTCCGGGAGGGCTTGTCAATACAGGGGACAGATAGAGCTGAGACCCGGGTTTACCAGTGCCATCATCCGCGTGAATAATTATTTTATAAGGATGGTTTCCTCTGCCTAACGGTTCATAAAAGTTATGTACTATTGAATTAATTATATAGGGTGAACCAGTCTGATTTCTGAAACCTGCAAGAATATTTCCGGTTACTCCGGTGAATCCAACTCCGCCATTATCCGACTCGCATGGTGTTGAAAAATTGTAACTTCCATATGTTATAAAATTACAACGCTCCATACTATTATTTGTTGGATCATCATTATAAGGAGGAGGAAAACGTATTGCTGTATCACCGTGAACTGCTTGAACAATATCAATAAGGGGGTTTTTTGTGGCAATAGAAGGACCTCTGGAAAAATTGTTACCGGCTTGAGAATTATAATCCGACAAGCTTGCGGTGATTTGCGGAACTCTTAAGCAGTAAGTTCCACTATGTATACTTGTATCCGATAAAATAATTATTGTATCCGAATAGGTAACATTGGTAAAATAATTTTTAAATGTAAATTGCAGACCCATTTTTGGAAAGCCGTGATATTTCTTCTGATAATAAACGCAGATAGTATCCGGAAGTCCGTAAGGATCAGGAACTTGTCCTAAAGTATATATCTCATCAATTGAAACTGAATCTACAATTGCGGAATTTGTCACAGCCTGTACTTTGATATTTTCATCTGCGCGGGAGACACTATTGGCATTGAGGTCCCTTGTTACTCCTGAAAACTGAGTCTCATTCTGATTTTGATTTTGAGAAAATACCGACCAGCTGACACAATAAACAAATGCAACTACAGGAATAATTGTAAGAATTTTTTTCATAAAGTTAAGAATTTGATTAATGAATTTTCGGCGCATTTAAATGTTGCTGCGCAAATTTAAAATTCAGGAATAATCTTTTAAAAAGTAATTGGGGAATTAATTTGAAGATTATGCCCTTCCTTTTCTCAGCAACTTAAATTTTTCTAATATTAAAAACAAGATTAATGATTTAAATAGCCTGATTAAGTCAGACTCATTTCACATTCCTCCAAAACGATTTGACTAAAAATATTACCCGCTTTTCATTTGGCAGGATAAGGGAAAAGACTGGAGAGCATTTGAAGTCATTTTTTATTTTTCTAATCTTGGGATTTTAGTTTTTTAGATTCTTTATAGTATGCCTTTCTGAAAAAATTGAATAACGGACCCGCCGGAATTTCAAATGCTAACTCCTCAAATAAAAAATAATTTGCAGCATCTGCATCTGCAATTCTTTCTTCATTTGTTCTGATTCTTTTTCTTCTAACTGCTAAAATTTGTCTTGTTACTTTCACCTTCTTCATGATTTATTTGTTTGTTTAATTTAAAAATAATTTCTAACAAATCTATTTTTATTCTTCTGGTTTTACAAAGAAACTTTTTCCTGATTTCCTCAGAAAATGATGTGATGTAAAGTTGATATATCCTGAATAGAATTTATAATTGGATAATTTATAAGTTTATTTTACTCATTGAAAAGATTACTTTTTTCTATGAAAGACACAAGATTAATCAAACTGATAAAGACTTTCAGCAAGGAAGAAATAAAATCTTTCGGAAAGTTTCTTGAATCTCCTTTCTTAAAACCTGTGAGAAATACGCTGATCCTTTACAATCAAATAATAAAGTATCATCCTCATTTTGATGCGGATAAAATTGAAAAAGAAGCAGTATTTAAAAAATTATTTCCCGGGGAAAGTTATAATGACAAAAAGATTTCAAATTTTATTTTTGACCTTACTAAAGCTGCGGAGGATTTTCTGGCATACAATACTCTTATGTCTGATGAGACTGAGCTTTTATTAAATTTAAGCAAAGGTTATCTTAAAAAAAATCTCTCCGAAGAATCAAACAGAATAAATAAACTGATTGAGAAAAAATTAAAGCCGGGATTTTCACATAGTAAGGATTATAATTCCAAATTCCGGCGTCTTAGTAATCTGAAGTGTATTTATTTCACGGAAATCAATGACTTTAAGAATTTAATTAAATGCAAAAAAGAATATTTTGAAGCATCTTCGGCTCAGTTTATTTTTGATTATGCCGAGATCGTAAGCTCAATAACTCCTGCTTTAGAATTTCACGGAAAAGATTTAAAAAATGAATTCATCAACTCTGTGATTAAGAGCTTTGACTTTGAAAAACTTTTGAGGGCATTAGAAAAGTCGGGATATAAAAATAAAAATTTAATTCTTCTTCATTACTATATATTGAAGATAAGCCTGGACACGGCTGATTCAAACTTTTATCATTTACTCAGGGATTTATTTTATAAATTAATTCCTGAGCTTGACAGGGAAGAAAAGCATTATGTGTTTGAATATCTTATAAATTTTTGCGTGCAGAATTTTTTGAAAGCTGAATTTAAAAAAGAAGCACTGGAAGTTTCAAAAAAGATGCTGGAAAATAACGCGCACTCCAATTTCGAAACCGAATATATGGATGCGATGACATTCAGAAATATTGTCTTTTTTTCTATTACGCTCAGAGACGGGAAGTATCTTGAAAAATTCATTAACGAGTATTCATATTTATTAAGACAGGAATTGCAGGAGGATTTAAAGAATTTTTCTTACTCACAACTTTATTACATGAACGGAGAATATGAAAAATCTCTCGAATCTTGTTCGAAAATTAATCATGAATTTTTTATTTTTAAAACTGATTCAAAAAATTTACTGCTCATAAATTATTATGAATTGGACTATATAGAGTCTGCTTTTTCTATGGTTGATTCATACAGGCACTTTCTTTCTAATTCAAGGGAAATTACAGATTCGTTTAAAAGAGATTATATCAATTTTTTAAATTTATACTTTGACCTTCTTAAAATTAAATCAGGACAAAGCAAAGAGGAACCTTCATTTATCAAAAACAAAATAATGAACGAAACCTATATTGTAAATAAGAAATGGCTTTTGACAAAGGCAGATGAATTGATAAAAAGAGGTAAAAATAAATGAAGATGACAAAAATTTTAAAATCCTTTTTTAATTAACATACTGTCGGCATAGGTTTTATAATATTTCCCGGATTCCTTCGAGTAAAATCCATCGCTGTTGGTTACAACGATTTCCCAGTTATTCTTTTCCCAGAATACAGGCTTTACCGGAACTTCAATCATATAGTCCGAATCGTTAATTTTCTTAAGTTCATACGGTGACTTATAAAAGTATGGCTGCCTTGCATCTTTCATTATGTAATACATTGTGTCCTTGTCAAAACCAACCGTAAGAGTATACACACTGTCTTCATATATATATGTTCTGCCGACAATTTTTGTAAAATTATTTTTACATGCGGAAAAAAGAATCAAACCTGTCAGCAAAATATAAAACAGTTTTGAAAATCTGTAAAGTAAAGAAGGGGATTTGGAATTCATTTCTTCTATTGTATTATTTATAATTTTGTATTCAAAATTAGCAATCATTAAAGATAAATGAAACGAAATTAATTTATTCTTTAAGAGAAGAATTTCAGTGCTGTCCAAAACATTTCAGATAACAGAATGTAATTTACTAATTTAAGATGCAATCAAAACAATTTATATGTTTTTAAAAACAAACCCGCCTGTGATAAATTACTGTTAAAAAATTCTGAGCAATAAGTATCGTTTGAATGTAGCCG
>JBBRTN010000095.1:0-6768 GCA_038244395.1 Ignavibacteria bacterium | reverse complement strand
CGATTGAAGAAGCCGGAGCGCGAAATCAATCACGATTTGAATTGGGTCGGCGGCGTCGATTTCGGCTTTCGCAATCCGTTCGCCGCCGTCTGGGGCGTGACTGATCGGCGAACACTACATGCGGCAACGGGCGGTATGCGATCATTTGCCGTACCTGCCCAAACACGTAATGTGGTTACGCCGACCCCGCCGGCGCGAGCGACATCGCGACGATGCGCCGCCACGATTACAAGGTCCGCAGCGCGAACAATTCGCTGCGCCCAGGCATCGCGGCCGTCAGTTCGCGCCTACGCGACGGCACATTGCGCGTACTAAAGGGCCGCTGCCCAAACTTGCTCGCGGAAGCCTGCCTCTACACCTACGGCAATTCGCGCGACGAACGCCAGGGCGAAAAACCGCTGGACGATCACAACCACGCCCTGGATGCGTTGCGCTATTTGATCCACAAAATCGACGCCCACCGCCGGGTGCGCCCCGCCGACGAGCCGGTTGACGCGGCGCCGACCGCCGCGCCGCCGAAGCGCGATCGCTACGCAAGCGGGTGGCCGGACCCGGATGATGACAGGTCTGTTATCGGAGAGTATTGTGAAAATGGAGCAAGGGCTGCAGCCGAAGAAGCTACTACAAAAAAACTTGATGCAAAATTTTTTTTGAAGAATTCCGTGGAGGAATTGTCTTTATTAAGTGATTATGAAACGGGTACGAAAGGAAGAATTGCACAGCCCGTTTATCTTTCAAAGGGTGCAAAATATTATAAGGAAATTTCCTGGAAAAATGCTTTCGGAAAAATCGCCGAAGCTTTGAATAATCTCGAGTCTCCTGATGAGGCCGTTTTTTATACGTCCGGACGAACCAGCAACGAAGCGGCTTTTTTGTATCAGCTTTTTGTGAGAGAATTCGGAACAAATAATCTGCCTGACTGCAGCAACATGTGCCATGAAAGCAGCGGTGTTGCGTTGGGAGAATCTCTTGGGACAGGAAAAGGTTCAGCTAAACTGCATGACCTTTATGAAGCAGAAGTCATTATCATCCTTGGACAAAATCCCGGCTCGAACCATCCGAGAATGCTGACTGCTTTACAAAAAGCCAAATCAAACGGCGCCAAAATTATTTCAATAAATCCTTTACCGGAAACAGGACTGATGAGCTTTGACGACCCTCACCGGTTAAAAGGAATTTTGGGTGTTGGTACTTCGCTGACAGATATTTTCCTGCAGATAAAAATCAACACCGATATGCCTCTCCTGCAGTTTATAGAACTGCAATTATTAAATGAAGAAGAATTAAATCCGGGTACAGTTTTTGATAATGATTTCATAAAAGAAAATACCGAAGGCTTTGATAAATTCATTTCACATCTGAGAGGACTGGACCCGCAGAAATTAATTGAAGCGACAGGAATTAAATCAGAGCTGGTAATAGAAGCGGTAAATATTTTAAAAGATAAGAAGAAGATTGTTGCCTGCTGGGCGATGGGACTGACTCAGCATAAGAATGCAGTTGATACGATAAAGGAAATCGTAAATCTGCTGTTGTTAAAAGGAAGTATAGGAAAACCCGGCAGCGGAACTTTTCCTGTCCGCGGACACAGCAATGTACAGGGTGACAGAACAATGGGAATTTATGAAAAACCGTCTGCGGAATTTTTAAAAAAGTTAGAAGAGAATTTTAAATTTAAACCTCCGGCTGAAGAAGGTTATGATGTAGTGAAAAGTATTACAGCGATGCACGAAGGAAAGGCAAAAGTTTTTTTTGGACTTGGAGGGAATTTTCTTTCAGCAAGTCCTGATACTCTTTATACAGCAGAGGCATTAAGGAAATGCAGACTCACCGTTCATGTGTCTACAAAACTTAACCGCAGCCATTTGGTGCATGGTGAAGAAGCGCTGATACTGCCTTGCCTGAGCCGTAGTGATAAAGATATAATGAACGGAGCGGAACAGTTAGTCTCAACTGAAAACTCAACCGGTGTAGTACAGTCATCCAAAGGAGTTTTAAATCCTGTATCTGATAAACTTTTAAGTGAACCGGAAATTGTATGTCATCTTGCAAAAGCCGTCATTGGAGACAGATCGAAAGTTGATTGGGATAAATATTCAAAGCATTATGATGAAATACGGGAAGATATAGAAAGGACAATTCCCGGTTTTGAAAATTATAATGAGCGTGTAAGAAAGCCCGGAGGGTTTTATCTGCCTAACAGCAACCGTGACGGAAAATTTTTAACAACAACCGGCAAGGCGCAGTTTAATATTTCAGAATTTGCTGAATTAATTTTAGAGGAAGATGAATTGATGATGATGACAATCCGCAGTCATGACCAGTTCAATACAACTATTTACGGACTTAACGACCGTTACCGCGGGATTTATAATGAGAGACGGATAATACTGATGAATGAAAAAGACCTGAGCAGGAGAGGACTGATGAATGGTGACGCTGTTGATATTTTTAATTATACAGGCGGAACGGAAAGAGCAGTGCATAAATTTATTGCTGTAAAATATTCCATTCCGGAAGGATGCGCCGCTACTTATTTTCCGGAGACGAATATACTCGTGCCGATTACCAGTGTAGCTGATAAAAGCAATACACCGGCATCGAAGCAGGTAGTGATAAAAGTATGTAAGCATTCATAATGCGATTTTTAAATTGACTACGAATACTTTTCAATTACTATCAATCCGTCATTTTATTTAAATGCTGATAAATGAATTGCCGACAGCTGAATCAGGACTTTGGATGTATGCGCCAAAAAAGCAATGCTTTCCAAAACGTTGCACCTTGAATTTTGAATTATAAGATTTCTACGTTATACGCGAGGCTGTCCAAAAAGCGTTTTTTATCCGGTTTCCGCAGGCATAAAGCCTGCGGCTACATTCAAACGATACTTATTGCTCAGAATTTTTAACGGCAATTTTTCACAGGCGGGTTTGTTTTTAAAAACATATAAATTGTTTTGATTGCACCTTTAATTGGTAAATTACAATCTGTAGCTGAAATGTTTTGGACAGTACTGCCAAAAAAGTCTGGTTTGCATCGTCAAATACATTTGAACTAATTTTCATTTTCAGTATATTTGTAGACATTCAAAAAAATTTAAACCTAATTATTTTCAATGGCAGATAATGGAACCAACTCCAATAATACACATAGTAAAGGCAAAATTATACAAATAATTGGTCCGGTACTGGACATAGATTTTAGCGGAGGCACACTTCCCTCAATTAACAATGCAATTCAGATAATCAGAAAAAATTATGAAGGAAAAGAAGAAGTCCTAATAACCGAAGTTCAGCAGCATCTTGGTGAATCGAGAGTAAGAACTGTTGCAATGGATTCGACTGACGGATTGGTGAGAGGAATGGAAGCAGTTGATACCGGCGAGCCGATTTTAATTCCTGTAGGTCCGGAAGTTCTGGGAAGATTGATTAATGTAACCGGAGATTCAATTGACGGCAAGGGTCCTATTAACACGACGTTAAAATATCCTATACACAGAGCGGCTCCATTATTTAAAGACCTTTCAACGAAGAAAGAAATGTTTGAAACGGGGATTAAAGTTATTGACCTGCTTGAGCCGTATACAAAGGGAGGGAAGACAGGATTATTCGGAGGAGCCGGAGTAGGAAAGACAGTTATTATACAGGAGTTAATACATAATATTGCGAAGCATCACGGAGGATACTCTGTATTTGCAGGTGTTGGTGAAAGAACGAGAGAGGGGAATGACTTATATCTTGAAATGGAAGAATCAGGAGTTTTAAAAAATACGGCGCTTGTATTCGGTCAGATGAATGAGCCTCCGGGAGCAAGACAAAGAGTCGGACTAACGGGACTGGCAATCGCGGAATATTTCAGAGACCAGGGAAAAGACGTTTTACTATTCATAGATAATATTTTCAGATTTACGCAGGCAGGCTCGGAAGTATCCGCTCTGCTTGGAAGAATGCCTTCGGCTGTGGGTTATCAGCCTACGCTTGCCTCAGAGATGGGCGCGTTACAGGAAAGAATTACTTCGACAAAGACAGGTTCGATTACTTCAATACAGGCGATATATGTTCCTGCAGACGATTATACTGACCCGGCACCTGCGACCACATTTGCTCACCTTGACGCAACAACAGAGCTTTCGAGAAAAATATCAGAGCTTGGAATTTACCCTGCAGTAGATCCGCTGACATCTACATCGAGAATACTCGATCCGTTAATAGTGGGTGAAGATCATTACAATGTCGCGCAGGGAGTGAAGAAAATTTTACAGACATATAAAGATTTACAGGATATCATTAACATTCTTGGTATTGATGAATTATCAGACGAGGACAAGCTGACTGTAGCCAGAGCGAGAAAGATACAGAAGTTCTTATCGCAGCCGTTCTTTGTAGCCGAGCAGTTTACAAATTTACCCGGCAAATATGTAAAGCTTGAAGATACGATCAAAGGATTCAAAGCAATTATAAACGGAGAATATGATGATTTACCTGAGAACGCATTTTATCTTGTCGGAACAATAGAAGAGGCAGTTGAAAAAGCAAAGAAGCTTTCCGAATAAAAAATAATTTTAAAAAATAATTCAGGAATACCGGTGGAAAAAAACCTCAGTTTAGAAATAATAAGTCCCGTTGAAGTTGTATTTGAAGGAGAGATAAATTCAGTAACTATTCCCGGAACAGAAGGCAGCTTCCAGGTATTAAAAAATCACGCATCAATGATTTCTACATTTGAGGTCGGTAAAATCAAAATTGAAAAAGATTCGGAAACATTTGAGTATTCTACGGGCGGGCGAATTTTTGAAGTGAAGAATAACAAAGCAATAGTCCTTGCAGACTCAATAGAATCAAAAGAAGATATTGACCTGGACAGAGCTGTACAGTCCAAAATAAGGGCGGAGGAAATTTTAAAAATGATGGAAGCAAACTCCGTCGAAAAAGAGGAAGCCAAGGTTGCACTTCAGCGCGCAATAAACAGAATAAAAATTACAGAAAAAAAATAGATACATATAAACGGATGGGACCGTAGCTCAGCGGTAGAGCAACTGCCTTTTAAGCCGTAGGTCGATGGTTCGAATCCATCCGGTCTCACAATTCAGCCTGCATCAGAAAAAGATGCAGGCTTTTTTGTTTTTAAGAAAAGGATTAATCTAACTTATCTAACTTAAGATATATTGACAGTTTATTTAAGCCCAGATTGTTCATTAAGGATTTTTTAACCACGAAGAACACAAAGTACACAAAGGGACTGAGCAAAATAAATAAATGTAAGAAATAATTCTTTGTGAACTTTGTGTAAAGTCTTTGTGGTCTTTGTGTTAAAAGGTTCTAAATTTTCTAATGAACAATTGGGATTAAGTATAAATACTCATGCATTTTGTGTATAGACACTTATTCAGTTAAAGGAAGTATTATGCTATTTTTGTAAATGATTTTTAAATTATTCAAATGAATTTGCTTTTAGAAACATTATACAGGAATAATAAAATATGTTCGGGATAAATTTAGGATGGTGAATTTTTCTAATTTTCAGGCATACTACAAAACACTTGATATATTAAATTAAATGTTATAGCTTTGCAAAGGACGAAAAAAAAGAACAATTTTAGTTACCCCTGTAATAATTGACTTACCGATTCGACAAAGTACTTTTACTTTCTTTTACAAATGCTTTTTAATTCTTTTCACAGAAGAGAAAACGGACTATTTTTTATCAATTGATAATAACTACAACACTGACTTGATGATAAAATTTATTTATTCATAAAAAACGACCCAGGCAAATTTCGAATAAGATTTAATTTTTTTTAAAAAAATTATTTAAATAAAATTATACAATAATTATTTTACTGTCATATTGACAAAAAAAAAGAAGAAAGGAAAAAAATGAAAACTCTCAACAAAATTTCAGTTTTGCTTTTGGTTTTTGTGTTTTCAATAATTACACTTACATCATCAAAAGCACAGGATACAAAAGGAACAGATTTCTGGTTAATGTTTAACAAGAACGACCTGAGTACACCTCAGGTATTAAGTCTGTTTATTACAAGCGGTGTAAATACTTCAGGGACTGTTACAATTGCAGGTCTGGCATTCAGTGCTCCTTTTAGTGTTACTGCAAATACAGTAACAACTGTTATAATTCCAAATGCAGCATCTATCCATTCCTCGGATGTAATCGATAATCTTGGTATTCATGTAACTGCATTGCAGGAAGTAACAGTTTACGGATTGAACAGGGTTCAATTCACAACTGATGCATATCTGGGATTGCCCACAGACATTCTCGGAACAGATTACCTGTATTTAAATTATGTTGATAACGGTAATGGTCATTTGATGGGAATAGTAGCATCCGAAAATAATACTACAGTTACCATTACACCGAAAATTACGTTAGGAGTGCATCCTGCAAATGTTCCTTTCAATTTACTTATGCAGCAGGGACAAAGCTGGGAAATACTTCAGCAAAATGCAGGGTCAGAATTAACAGGAAGCAAAATCACATCTGATAAACCTATTGGAGTAATGGGTGTTCACAGATGCGCAAACGTTCCAAACGGAGTTTGCTGCTGTGACCATATAGTCGAAATGCTTTTTCCGACAAATACCTGGGGAAAGAATTTTTTAACAGTTCCTTTAGCAACAAGACTCAGCGGAGACCACTGGAGAATATTAGCTTCAGATAATGCAACTACAGTTTCAATTGACGGAGTTGCCCAGTCGCCGATTAATGCAGGACAATTTATCGAAGTCGTATTATCAGCAGGCGCTT
>JBBRTN010000094.1:0-6772 GCA_038244395.1 Ignavibacteria bacterium | reverse complement strand
TATTGTCACTGGAGAGAGTCTGGTATCTCTCTAATCCCTGTTTCAGAATATTGGCAATCGATCCCCGCTGTTTATCGCATTCGGCTATCGCTTCGTCAATATTTCCGTCGAGAAGAGAGCTTTGAACTTTTTTTAAGAATGATTCTATTGGTCCTCTTCCTTTTGCTTTTGAAAGTGAAAGTTGTCTCTCAATAGTAAAAGTAATAACCATAATGCTCAAAGCCATTAAGAGAACAACTATAGGTCCTCCCAAATATATCGCACCCATTATGTTAGCAGGCGTATTTTTTTCCGGTGTTTTAAAGTTAGCGGCATTGCCGAATACACCAAAGAAAATAATCACCGAAACTACCAATGCAATTACAATAACGACAGTCATAAAAACAGATTGTTTCATTAATTTTTAACCTCCATTAACCCCTGATAGAGTTATATTTTTTTAAATTAGTTTATAAATATATTTTAAAATTGAATTTTATTCAAAGCTTTTTATAGCCTCTTCCTCTGTAGGATAAGAGTCAAATATCAAAGCTAATTTTGTGATTACAAATAAGTTTTCAAGGTTTTTATTCAGCTGGCAGAGTTTAATTTTCCCTTCCCGCTTCGAATAGTTTGCATGTGCAGATATTAGTACTCCGAGGGCAGTACTGTTAAGATATAAAACATCACCTAAATCGATAATTAATTTTTTATTTTCCTTTTCTGAATATTTTTTGATTACGTCCCTGAGCTCATCGGTCTCATCTCCTCCGACGAAATTTCCCTTTGGTTGGATAATTACTATTCCTTTATCGGAGAGTTCTCTTTCTTTGATTGATGCCATATTTAGAAATTTTGATTAACAAAATATACGATTATTATTAAAATTGCAATTATAAAAATGGATTTTGAAAATTAATTTTGACTAATCTCATATCATCTTATCATCTAAAAAAATATTTCTAATTTTCCGTCAGCGAATTTAAAATGCTGCTGTTTATCAAACTGATTTCACCCGTCCCGTTTACTTCCTTCACCACTTCAAGTCCCTCATAATAATCTTTTACCGGAGCCGTCGAATCGAAATATACTTTTAAACGGTTTGCTATCGTCTCCCTCGTATCATCACTCCTTCCCCTCTTCAGAAGTCTTTCCGTAATTTCATTTTCACCGGCAACAAGGTTTATCACCTGTATTTTATTAAAATCCAATTCCTTAAAAATCCCGGACAATGCCTTCGCCTGCTCCAGTGTCCTCGGGAATCCGTCCAGTATAAATCCACACCTGTTTACTTTCGTTAATGTTTCCTTTACTATCCCGTTCATAATTTCATCAGGGACCAGATTGCCTTTGTCCATTATTTCCTTTGCTCTCTTGCCAAGGTCAGTTCCCTCTTTAGCAGCTCTTCTTAATATCTCTCCTGTCGATATATGCTCAAGGTTCAGGTTCTTTGCAATCAGCTCTGCCTGTGTTCCTTTGCCGACACCCGGAGGTCCGAAAATTATCAGTTGAAACATATAATTAGATTTTGAAAATTTGCTTTTGAGAATTTAAAAAATATTCATAACTCCTAAGTTATGTCATTTCAGTGGCAAGTTGTCCGCATGCAGCGTTTATGTCGACTCCGCTGCTCGAGCGGAGATTTACCACTACTTTCCTGTTTTTAAGTTCGGCAATAAAATCAAATAATTTTTTATTTGAAAGTAATTTATTTATATCTTTTGGTTTATTAAATATATCCAATGGTTTTGCGAGTTCAGATTCTATGGGATGAAACGGTATTATGTTAAGATTTGAAGGAACCATCTTTAATATCTTCTCCAGACGCTTAATATCATTTTCCGAATCATTCAATCCTTCAAAAAAAATATATTCGTATGTAATTTTATTCTTTGTCTTCTGATAAAAATAACTAAGCTCTTTATACAGGTCAGGAAGTTTATTATTTACGGAAGTCGGGATAAGCGATTCCCGGAACCCGTTGTCAGTGGAATGTAATGATAAAGCCAGCTTAACATTCTTTACTGATTTGTTTTCATCTTTCATCAGGTCATCGGCAAACTTATTTATTTTTTTTGTAAATCCTACGGTTGAAACCGTTATTCTCTTTCCCGGAAGCTCAAGACCATCCTTTTCTGTCAGCATCTTTAATGAGCGCAACATATTATCATAATTCAAAAACGGCTCGCCCATTCCCATATAAACAATGTTGGTAGGCTCAGTGCCTGTCTGCCTTTTTACCTCGTAGACTTGCGAAATTATTTCACTTACGTCAAGATTTTTCTTAAAACCCATTTTGCCCGTCGCGCAAAATTCACATCCCACATTGCATCCTACCTGTGTCGAAATGCAGATTGTATTTCTTCCATTCTCGGAGATCAGCACCGCTTCCAAAAAATAATTTTTATCGGAAGACTCGATTTCAAATAAGAACTTTTTTGTGTTAAACTTTTGTGATTCGCTTACCCTGACAGTTTTTAATAATGGCAGATAAAACTGCTCTTCTATTTTGTCCCTGAGAGCCGGAGGGATTCCTATAATATCCTTAACAGAATTTACATTCTTCTTATGAAGAGAACTGAAAATTTGCTTTGCGCGGAATTTCGGCTCACCCAAATTAATAATTTCCTTTTCTAAATCTTCCTGTAAAAGGTTTAGTAAGTTTTTTTTTAACATAAATTTTATTAGTGAGATGTGAATAATATAGCGATTGAAATTGAATTTGAATAGATGTAATTTTTGCACAATGAAAATAAAATTTTTCCTCTCAAACCCTCACTGTAATTAATGAACCCGATTATTATTCATAATAAGTCAAAAGCTGATGACATTGCTCTGATTGAAGAAGCGCTGGCCGGTAAGCAGGTATCTTATGAAAAGCTGATGAAGAAATATTATCAGCTCATTTATAATCTTGTTTACAGAATGATTTCAAAAAAAGAAGATGTCGAGGACCTTACACAGGAGGCTTTCATAAAAGCATTTCATTCACTTCATCATTTCGATAAGCAGTTCGCCTTTTCAACCTGGCTCTTTAAAATCGCAACCAATAATGCAATCGACTATTTAAGGAAAAAAAAACTCACCACCTTTTCCATTGATAAGGAAATTCATGCCGATGACAGTGATTACAAGTTTGAGATTCCCGACCATGAGAACAAGCCTGACAATCATATTATAGATTCCCAGCTGAGGAAAATTCTCGACGAAGCTATCGAATCACTGCCGCAAAAATATAAGGAAGTAATTGTAATGAGGCACAAACAGGAGAAGGAGTATGAAGAGATTGCCAAAGAACTCAAGCTCCCTCTCGGCACAGTCAAAGCGCATATATTCAGAGGAAGGGAATTACTGAATAAATATTTGAAAGATAAAATAAGGCATTATTAAAATTAAAATTAAGATTAATTGACAATTAAATATAGACCATTGATAATTGATAATTGATAATCGATAATTGATAATTAACTATGCGCGACGAGACTCCATTGATGAGGCAATACAAGAAGATAAAGGAAAAATATCCCGATACGATTCTGCTTTTCCGTATGGGAGATTTTTTTGAAACATTTGAAGAAGATGCCGTGACAGCTTCAAAGGTTTTAGGCATCACGCTGACGAAGCGATCCAACGGAGCCGCATCGGACGTGCCTCTGGCCGGCTTTCCCCATCATGCCCTCGATAATTATTTGCCGAAACTGGTAAAGGCAGGATACAGAGTGGCAGTGTGCGAGCAGCTCGAAGATCCGAAGTTTGCGAAAGGAATTGTTAAGCGTGATGTAGTCGAAGTAGTAACACCCGGAGCAAACTTTTCAGAAAAACTTCTCGACCATAAGTCAAATAATTTTCTTGCTGCGGTTTATATAAAAGATGATACGTGCGGATTTTCATTCTGTGATGTTTCCACGGGTGAGTTCGCAACTTCAGAAATCCTTCTGAAAAATCTTGCCGAACAAATTGATATTATTCATCCTTCTGAAATCTTAATTTCCAAAAGGGAGAAGGAAAAAGTATTCAAGGCGCTTGACTACAATCCGGATGCAACTTTCAGCGAGCAGAAGAATATATTTTTCTTTACAAAGGTGGATGAATGGGTTTTTAATCTGGATTATGCAAAGGAAGTTCTGACAAATCATTTCGGAACCCAGTCGCTCAAAGGTTTCGGCATTGATGAATTACGTGAGGGTATCATTGCCGCAGGCTGCATTATGAATTATCTTAACGAGACTCAGAAAAATAATCTTCCTCATGTAAAAAAGATTTATCATTACGATTACACTGACTACATTATTCTCGACCCTTCCACAAAAAGAAATCTTGAAATAACATCTTCTATGTCGGAGGGAAGCCGCGAGGGTACACTGATATCAATACTTGACAGGACACAGACTGCTATGGGCGGACGGCTTTTAAAGAAATGGATTTCCCGTCCTTTAAAAAAAGAGGAACAGATAAAAAAAAGACTTGGCGCCGTTAAGGATTTTTTTGAAAATAAAAATGAAAGAAAGAAATTAACGGAAGATTTAAAATCCATCGCGGATCTTGAAAGGCTTCTCTCCAAGGTTTCTACCGGCAGAGCAGTTGCCAGGGATTTGGTCCAGTTAAAAATTTCACTCAAGAAGGTAATCGAGATTAAACTCAAGCTGGAGAAATTTTCTTCGCCTTCAATACAGGCGTTAAGGAATAACCTGATAGAAATAAATGAACTGATTTTAAAGATTGAGAAATGCGTGAATGAAAATTTCATAAGCGGGATAGATTCATACGGCGTAATTAACAAAGGCTACGATCCGGAACTGGACGAGATAAAAGATATTCTGATCAACGGTAAAACATGGATAGAAAATTTTCAGAGCAAAGAAAGAAAGCGAAGCGGTATAAATTCTCTCAAGGTTGATTTCAATAAAGTCTTCGGGTATTACATTGAAATAACAAAGGCAAACCTGGACAAGGCGCCCGCCGAGTATATAAGGAAGCAGACTCTGGTTAATGCCGAAAGATATATTACTGAAGAACTCAAAGTTTATGAAGATAAAATTCTTAATGCAGAGGAAAAGATAAATACACTGGAGAATAAAATCTTTCTTGAAATGAGAAATTTTATACTGGGGTTCACAGACCCCATTCAGAAGAACGCTTCATTGATAGCAACGATTGACGGGCTTATAAGCTTTGCTGAAGTCTCAGAAGTATATAAATATGTAATGCCCGAAATTTCAGATTCGGATAGGCTTGAAATAAAGGAAGGCCGTCATCCTGTAATAGAGCGGCTTCTTCCGCCTGGAGAAAAATATATTGCAAACGACACTTCAATCGATACGGAAAATAATCAGATACTAATTATTACAGGACCTAATATGAGCGGCAAGTCAAGCTACCTGAGACAGGTTGGGTTGATTGTTCTCCTTGCGCAGATCGGATGCTTTGTGCCGGCGAGAAGCGCAAGCATCGGAATAGTTGATAAAATTTTCACGCGTGTCGGCGCTTCGGATAATATTTCTAAAGGTGAAAGTACTTTTCTTGTTGAGATGCATGAAGCAGCGAACATTTTAAACAACGCTACAGGCAAAAGCCTTATACTGCTTGACGAAATCGGAAGAGGCACCAGCACATACGACGGGATTTCGATAGCATGGGCGATGACCGAATACCTTCACGAAAACCCCAATGTCAAAGCAAAGACATTGTTTGCGACACATTATCATGAGCTCAATGCTCTTGCTGATTTATATAAAAGAATAAAAAATTTCAGGGTCGAAGTAAGGGAATATAATGACAAAGTAATTTTCCTGAGAAAGATTACCGAAGGAACAGCAGACCACAGCTACGGAATACAGGTTGCGCAAATGGCGGGACTTCCGGACTCCGTTACCAAAAGAGCAAAGGAAATTCTCAGGTCGCTCGAAGACAAAGAATACCGTCGGCAGCACAAAGATGAATTTCAGATTAACATGTTCGAGTCCGCCGTGACTGAGTTTAAAGATGAAGCTCTAAGAAAATTGCTGGATGAAGTTGATATAGATAATATCACACCGCTAGATGCGATGAATATTCTGAAGAAGATGAAGGATGAAATCTAATTTAAAATTAAATTTAAAATTAAAACCGGCAAACTCAAGACAGAATATACTTCAGCATCTGGAAAATCAAAACAGTCTTATACTTGAAATTTTACAAAACATCCAGAATAAAAAAACAGATGAAAAATAATTTTAAGCTGTGACAGATTAACCTATCCGGATTATTTCTTTTTCCGGCTTGTAACAATATCTCCTGACTCTGCATCAATCCTCACCTGAGCTTTTCCTGATTTTATAAACAGCCAGAAATTATATTCCCAGTTATTTTTATTCTTAAAAAAATTCCATTTCAAAGTTTTTTGTCCTGACATTTTTTCTGCCGTTTCCTTCGCGGCTGAGAATGGTATAAAATTCCCTCCTGTCATGACTTCATATTCAAACGGACCTTCATCGGCATCAATTCTTATCAGACTTCCGTCAGCGGCTGAGATTTCTGTTTTAAAGCTCCCTCTCTCGGGAGTAATAACATCAACCTTCCAGACAGGAATATCTTTAATAAATTTTCTCTCAGCTTTTGTGACGTCGCCTTTGAGAAGCTCCGATGTAAAATCAATTGCCTCTTTTATTGTAATGAAATTTGTAGTATTTGTATCAAGAAAATAATTTGAGGTTTGACTATATTTATTCGTTTCAAAACTGCCTTGCGCATTCCAGTTCAGGAATAATATTAAAAATATTATAAGAGCAGGAAGGAAAACTTTTTCGGTGGCCAT
>JBBRTN010000093.1:0-6773 GCA_038244395.1 Ignavibacteria bacterium | reverse complement strand
TGCAGATCTTCCTTCCGTGCTCGCCTACTCTCATAGAAAAATAAAACTGTTCATTATCAGGGATAAGTTCTTTCAGTTCAATTTCGATTTTATCCGGGTTATCACTTTCGATCAATCCTAATCTTGAGGTAACTCTTTTGAGATGAGTATCAACAATTATCACGTCATTCTTTCCGAAACAGTTGCCAAGTACTACGCTTGCTGATTTCCTTCCGACACCTTTTAAAGATGTCAGCTCTTCCATCGTGCCTGGAACTTTGCTTTTATATTCTTCAGAGAGTGTTTTACAAATTGATATTACGGCTTTTGCTTTATTGTTAAAAAAATTTATTGATTTAATATTCTCCCTGAAATTTTTTTCCCCGTCTTCCACGACATCATCAGGGGATTTATATTTTGATTTATAAAGCGGAGTCATAACCATATTTACACGGACATCTGTACACTGCGCGGCGAGAACCGTTGATATCAGTAATTCAAATGGAAATTTGAAATCCAGGTGACATTTTACATCCGGATATTCCTGACTTAGCCGTTTTATTATTTCTGCAGAGATTTTTTTTAATCCGGCTTTCTTCAAGGAAAAATATTTTTTTCAAAATATTTAAATAATCTTTCATTTGAAAGTTAAGATTTAACATTGAACTTAAGCGCTCATATTTTTAAGTTTATAAAAATTAAGCATTAAAAATACATGAGCGATTTTTCAGAAGAGTTTATGCGCGAAGCAATCCGGCTTTCCCGGCAAAATTTAGATGACTGCAGCGGCGGACCATTTGGCGCAGTCATAGTAAAGGAGAAAACAATAATTGCGCGTGGTTCAAATAAAGTAACATCATCAAACGATCCGACTGCGCATGCCGAAATAGAAGCAATAAGAACAGCATGTAAGAATTTAAATACATACTCGCTTGCGGGATGTGAAATTTACACAAGCTGCGAGCCATGCCCCATGTGTCTTTCGGCAATTCACTGGGCGAGAATAGATCGCATCTACCACGCAAACACGCGCGATGATGCCGCTGAAATAAATTTTGATGATGACCATATTTACAGGGAAATTTCCAAGCCTGTTCACGAAAGAATTATTCCAATGATACAGCTTTTGCGTGATGAAGCGCTAAAGGTTTTTAAAGAATGGGAAAAAAAACCTGATAAGACGCATTATTAAAAATTAAAATGTAAAATAGTAAAGAATAAAAAGTTTTAGTCCGGAGATTTATTTTAAGATGATCTTTTAATCCTGTTTCTTTATTACTTCGAGCATTGCATTATGAATTACATTATTGTTTGCAGCTAAAATTTCCTTCCCGTAGACAGAATATTTTTCATTTTTAAAATTGGTTATCATTCCTCCCGCTTCTTTCAGAATCAAATAACCGGCAGCGACGTCCCAGGCATTCAGGTTATATTCCCAAAATCCGTCAAATCTCCCGCATGCAGTCCAGCAAAGGTCCAGCGCGGCTGAGCCCAGTCTTCTTATCGGGACATCTATCATAATGAATTTTTTAAAAACTGAAACCGGATTGGGTTTGTAGCTGCTTGAGTCATAAGGAAAACCGGTAACGAGCAGGGATCTTTTAAAATCTTTATTCTTTGAAACTGATATTTTATTATCATTCAGAAATGCTCCATTATCCTTTTCGGAAAAGAAAAATTCGTTCATCATGGGATTATAAACTACACCCATTATTATTTCTCCGGCTTTTTCGAGCGCTATGGAAACGCATGTGATTGGGATTGAGTGCGCATAATTAACAGTTCCGTCGATCGGGTCAATGAGCCATTTGTATTCGGAGTCCTGAACAATAGCTCCGGCTTCCTCAGAAAGAATGTAGTGTGAAGGAAAATCTTTTTTTATAATCTCAAATATTTTATCTTCGGATTTTTTGTCAATCTCGGTAACGAGGTTTGAGACAACATCCTTGCTCGAAATTTTATAATCACCTCCGAAATTTTCTTTCAAAATCTTCCCCGCCTCAAGAGCCGCTTTTATCAGTGTGTTCTTCATTAGTTTCATTTAAAATTTATATTACAGATTGAATTCAATCCCGTCATAAGCCAGCTCTATGCCTTTTGGAAGAGTCGAATTTATTTTATCATGCAGGATATCATGTGTGATATGTGTAAAATATGTTTTCTTCGGCTAGACCTTCTTTGCGATTTCGATTGCCTGCTGTAAATTGAAATGTGTCTGGTGAGGTCTTATCCTCAAAGCGTTTATTACGAGCACCTTAAGACCTTCAAGCTTTTCGAGCTCTTTATCGGAGATGCCGCTGCAGTCGGTTATGTAAGCGAAATTTTTTATCCGGTATCCGAAAATTTTTAAATTGCCGTGAAGACATTCCACCGGTATGATTTCAACATCGCCTATTTTAAAAATTTTATTTTCAATGTAATGAAATTTAACAAGCGGGACAGCATGATGCCCGATAAGCACTTCATCGAGTACATAGCGAAATGAGATTTTAATTTCATCAATCGTAGTCTTATTTCCGTAAAGGTCTATTACCTTCTTGTGCTTTTGTGTGATTTGCCGCAGGTCATCCAACCCGTTAATATGGTCAACGTGATGATGTGTATACAGGACAGCGTCTATGTCGTCAATTTTATTTTTCAGCATCTGCTGCCTGAAGTCAACGGAAGTGTCAATCAGAAGTTTGAGTCCGTCAACGTTTATATATGCCGAAGTTCGCAACCTCTTATCTTTTGGATTAGCCGAAAGACAGGTCTCACAATGACAGCCTATTACGGGAACGCCCTGTGACGTGCCTGTGCCGAGTATTATTACTTTCATCAAAAAAATTTATTTTTTAAAAATCGCGCAGCAAAATTATTAAAGCAATTTTTCATTTCCGCTTTCCCTGTCAACAAGCTCACGTATGTTTGGCTTCAGATAAATTCCTTCCACTCCGATGCCCGCAATATTTTTAACGAGGATATTTATTTTTTTATCCTGCTCAAGATTCTTGTTAAGCAGAAATAATTTTTGATCTCTCAACAGGCAGAAGCCTCCTTTGAATGCGCCCTTCTCCGTCCTGACAGAAAAATCAAGCTTGCCTAATACTTCGATAAGGTCTTCAATCAAGGTATCCTTCTTTTCATCGTTGACAGGTTTGACTGATTTTTTAATTACCTTTGGCATGCTGCGTTTTAAAAATAGCTAGTTAAAAACAGAAATATAAACATCGTCCAATGCAGTTATTTTTTATTGCTTATACTCCTCGATAATCAGGTCGTCTTCTTCGTGAAAAATATATTTATATCCGTGCGCCTCTTCGAGCATATCCTGTTTTTCATTTAATTCAATCTCAGTTTTCTTCATTGGCTTGAAAACAGAGAGCCAGATAATAGTGTAATAACTCATCACAGCGATCCACGGAACGCCTCTGAGAAAACCAATTCGCTCGCCGAACAGCTCAAGCAGCATGTCATGATTGGCAGGACGCTTATTGAACAAAATAATAAATTTCAAATCTATAAATGAAGTATATAGCTCGACAGGCACAAATACAAAGAATAAAATCGCGCTCATGAGCAGCCATGGATTTTCCCGTAAATTAATTTTGCATGTCTTCAGGAAAATTATTGCGCACGCCAGTACGACCGGATAGAAAATCATTACCAGCAGTGAAGCATCCGAAACCATTTTAAAAATCTGATTTTCCTCATCGGGAGGAATGCTTGTCCTGAAATTGAACTCGTCATAGTTAAGCAGCTGGTTGCCGATGAAGAAGCGTACGTTTATAGCTCCGAGCCAGAATATTGCCGAGACAATCAGCAGGAAAAGGGAAATGCGCGCGGTCTTGTTTAAATTCAATTATTAAGATTAATGATTTTGAGTGCTGACAATTTAATCAAATTAAAATTTGTTGTTAATGAAAAAATTAATTTAAATTTTGATTAAACCGAGCAGGATATAATTGCAAGTCGAATTTAAATTCAATAAATAAAAAGAGGGCGAAGACGTATTAAGCGAACCCGGCAAGGTTATGCTTAGAAAAATCTTTATTGCTTGTTACAAAATTAAAAATTATTTTAATTTAAATTAAAAATAATATGAAATCACTTCTTCCCCTCTCACATATATATCATTTAGTTAGTTAATCACACAACTATTATTAAAATATAATGAAAAAAATATTCTTTCTTTTTTGCATGCTTGTAATTGTTTACAATGTTTATTCACAGGTCAATCAGGAATGGGCTGTGAGGATGGGTCAAGCAGGAAATGATTCTGGTGAGAAAATTGCAATTGATAAAGAGGGTAATATCTATATTGCTGGAACAATTTTTGAATCATCTAATAATGATTTAATTGTAACAAAATATTCTTCTTCAGGTCAACAGGAATGGATTGCAAGATACAATGGTCCAGAAAATGGAAATGATATCTCATTATCATTAAAATTTGATAATGAGGGAAATCTAATTGTTGTTGGGAGAAGTTATGGTATTAACACAGGGGGGGACTATATAACCATTAAATATTCTTCTTCAGGTCAAGAATTGTGGGTTATGAGATACACCAGCCAGGGAAATCATCTTGATGACCCCTCTTCATTTGCGATTGACAGTTCTGACAATATATATGTAACCGGAACGAGCAATGGAAATTATGCAACTTTAAAATATGATTCTTCTGGAATTCAACGCTGGATATCCTATTACGGGACGTCCTTAAGTGGTGATGGAGGAAATGATATTGCAATTGATAACTCAAGTAATGTATACGTTACAGGTCAATGCGGCGTCGATACAATTACAAGAAATGACATTTGCACAATCAAATATAATTCAAATGGAGTTCAGCAGTGGGTGGCTAAATATAACGGACCCACCAATCAAAATGATTATGGATTGTCAATCGGGTTGGACAGGGAACGAAATGTATATGTTTGTGGAGGGTCTTCGGGTAATTTACGTTATGATGACTATGTTACAGTAAAATATAATGCGGAGGGAATTGAGCAATGGAGCAGAAGATATAGCGGTTCTGCTAATTTTATTGACCAGGCAAGGTCATTGGTTGTTGACAAATCAAATAACATATACATAACCGGCTATGCTACAGAGGCAAATACCTGCTATGATTTTACCACAATAAAATATAATCCTAATGGTGATCAGCTCTGGATAGCGAAATACAATAATGGGTTAAATGACTTTGGAAAGAAAATTATACTGGATCAGGCAGGTAACGTATACATAATCGGCGACAGCGACGGAAGCGGAACCGGCTTTGACTATGCAACTGTAAAATACGACTCATCAGGAAATCAGTTATGGGCAAAAAGGTATGATTACTCAGGTCAATATGGAGATTATCCCACCGCAGTAGCCGTAGATAATAATGGAAGTATATATGTAACGGGGCAGAGCAACCGGGACTGGCTTACGATAAAATACTCGGAGCTGACGGGGATAAGCAGTACTGTGGGTGAGGTTCCGTCAGGATATTATCTTTCGCAGAATTATCCGAATCCGTTTAATCCAAAGACAGTCATCAGTTATCAGGTATCAGTTAGCAGTGATATGAAATTGAATGTCTATGATGTTCTTGGAAATGAAGTCTCGACTTTAGTAAATCAAAAACAAAATGCCGGTAGTTATCAGGTCGAATTTGATGGCAGTAATTTTTCAAGCGGGATTTATTTTTACAGATTGGAAGTCGATGGGAATATCGTAGATACAAAACGAATGATTCTTTTAAAATAAAAAATTAATATATTGTAAGTACGGATCTCACTTAAATCTAAATAGTTTTTTTACAAGTTTTCTTTAATATGTGATTTTGAAAAAAGCATTATTATTAATACCACTTTTATTTTTTTTTGAAAACTGTTTTTCCCAATCCGGATGGGTTCGGCAGAACAGCGGAACAACTTCAAATTTATATTCGGTTGGTTTTATAAATGCTACTACCGGAGTTTGCGTGGGTACGGGTGGAATAATCCTGAAGACAACAAATGGCGGAACAAACTGGATTCAGCAATCATCTGGGTATACTCTTAACATCAGATCGTTATCTGTTACCTCCTCATACTCACTTTATGCCTGCGGTGACAGCGGATTGGTCCTGAAAAGTGCAGATCTTGGTGTGACATGGACGCGCTTAAATCTTATCAAACCAAGGTATAGATTTAATTCTGTATTTTTTGTAAACGACAGTATTGGATATGTGGGTGGAATAGATAGTCATTTTGATTTTAACTTGCCAAATCAAATCTTTAAAACATTAGACGGAGGCAGTAGCTGGGATTCAATTCAGACGGATCCGGGTTGGGGAGGTTATACAGTTTCATTTTTCTTTCTAACCCCAACGCTCGGCTGGAAAACAGATGGTGCTGTGATAGTTTCCAGCGAAGGTGTTTCAAAAACAAGCGACGGGGGATTGAATTGGACTTATGAATATTCTCAAAGTCCACCATTCAACACAGTTTTTTTTATCGACTCGTTGAACGGTTGGCTGAGTGGAAGAAGCCATTGGGGAAATGTTTCATCAATTCTAAGAACCACGGATGGTGGAAATACTTGGTTAGATTCCTCTCCCTACTCGACGTCCCCGATATTATCAATTGATTTTATAAATATAAGAAAAGGATGGGCTTGCGGTGAAAGCCATCTAATATTTTCGACAACCAATAGTGGAATAAACTGGATACAACAAACTCTCATTCAAGAGGGAATAAATTATCGTTCAGTCTGTTTTACAGATTCCCTCACCGGCTGGGTAGCGGGGGACAGCGGAAGAATATTAAAAACAACTAACG
>JBBRTN010000092.1:0-6791 GCA_038244395.1 Ignavibacteria bacterium | reverse complement strand
GAGACGGAGTGAAAAAATTTCTGACGGAAGACAGGGAAATGCTGAAAAAACTTTATGCAGAAGTCAGAGCTTCGATTGGAATGGTTGATATTCCTGAAAATTCAACCAACGGCAAGGAAGCCAGGAAAGAAGAAGTCCCGGCAAAGAAGAAATAAATTTCAGTTATTGTTTTTTTAAAACTGTTAACTCTATTTTAGTTAACAGTTTTTTTTTGCACTGGTGTAAATTCTTTTTACACGGAATACGACATTCACATCAAAATGAAGATTACAAAAATAGAGAAGCAGAAAAAAGACAGGCACAGATATAATATTTTCCTTGACGGCGAATTTTCATTCGGACTTTATGAAGACAGCGTCCTGAAATTTGGTCTCAGGACTGAAGATGAAGTTGATGAAGATAAGATAAAGGAGATGAAGGAGTTTGATGAATACGGCTTCGGGAAAAAAACTGCGTATTCGTATTTGTCATATAAGCAGAGGAGCAGCAAAGAGCTTGAGAAAAAATTAAAACAGAAAAAAATTTCTACAGAAACAATTGTAAAAGTTCTGGAGCTTCTGGAAAAACAAAAATATCTTGACGACAGTGCATATGCTAAGAATTATATGGAGGATAAATTAAAGAGAAAGCCGATGGGAAAACGCCTTGCCAGGATGAAACTTTCCGAAAAGGGAATAGACGCAGAGACTGTAGAAAAAACAATTCAGGATAATTATTCGGGAGAAAAAGAGTCAGAGCTGGCGTGCCAACTCTTAACCAAATACAGTAAAAAAATTAAGTATAGAGATGAAGCTGAAAAAAAAAGCAAATGCTACAGATATCTGGCTTCAAGAGGGTTTGACTATGAGACCATTAAAGAGGCTTTAAAAGAATCTTTTAAGAATCTGAGTGTCAGCAACACTAAGTAAAAGTTTAGTTTTTAATTCAGGATATTCTTCTTTGCAAGCAGATAGGCTGAACAATCCGGGATTTTCAGTACGGCAAAACTTGTGTCACTTAATACTGTATTAAGTGTGCTGTCAGTTTTAAGTAAAGGGTTATTCAAAAATAAATCATCCATTAAAATAAGGTTCACGTTATTTTTCTGAATAAAATTACTGACGGGACTCTCCAGTGAATTATCGGGAATAAAATTCCAGTCTTTATCGACATAGGCCCGGGTAATCGGACCTGACGAAAGAAAATTTACTTCATTTTTCAGTTTCAGATTGTTAATCGCGAATATAGTTTTCAGAGACGTGCAGTTTGTTTTATGAATTGAAGGCTCACCTGCTCTGAACGGAATTATGATAATCAATAATACTCCAGCCAATACTCCAGCCAGTACTGCCGCTTCAAAAGAATATTTACTAACATTTCCGGATGAATTGTATTTTAATCTTGCCGATATTTCAGAGCAGAAGCAGATTCCTGAAAAGATAAAAATTAAAATCATATAATGAACTCTCGGATAAAATATCAGGATTGAAAATACAGAAGGAAGAACGAAAAAAAAATAAATCATACTCTGGATTTTAAAATTTTTTTTCCGTACTCTTTCAATAAGAAAGTAAATCATAAAGATAATTATCATCACAGAGACAGAATAAAAAAATAACTGTAGATTTTTATAGTCACTCCCGGAGATAAAGAACGGAAAGATATCCTTAATATGCTCACCAAGCCGTGGTATATTAGCCAGGATATGTTTAAAAAACAATTTCGGATTATTTATCAATGCTTCCGTCATTGAATACTCCGTCGAGAAATCCCGGCTCATAATTTTTTCGGGAACGGAGTGGCTGCCGTAATTATCTTCTCTTTCGGAAATGTCCATTGCATAATGCTGTGAAAAAGCAACATCTGCGCGGTGTCGCGAGACGGGATTGAAAAAAATTATCAGTACAGCAATGAATATTAAAGGAAGCAGTTGGTTTGCGATATTCCTTTTACCTCCCACTTTGCTTTGTTTTAAAATGAATGTAATATAAGCAGCTGAAGTAAGAAGCAGCGTCAAAAAATATTCCGGTCTTGTATAAAGAAGCACGGCAGAAAGAAAAACAGAAAAGAGCAGCTTACTCCTTTTTTCTTTAATCCTGTACAGGATTATAAATCCGGTCAAAATTATGCACAAAGCAAATTTAGTTATGAAAGGGATTGCAAAAATATTTGCGGCTGAAACAATGAAAATTGCCGAGAAGATAAATGCAAAGAAGATATTGACTTTAATTACTCTTAATAAAATATATAATATCAGTCCCGGTAAGACAAGAAGAATTGAATTGTTAAGGTAATAAAGTTCAATGTTATTGCCCGTAAAAAAAGACAAAATTCTGAACCACAGGTAATAAACAAATCCGTCAAGATTTGATTTTATAATTTTTCCAAAAGGACTCAGGCTGACACCCCTGAAGAGATACACTGCATCGTCAAAATTATTTATATCAGTTATCTTTTCAGAGTGCCAGGAAATTTTTAATCCAATAATTAAAAGGAAAAGAAAAATTATTGTATCCGGAAATTTTTTCTTAACGAATGATAACGTAGCGCCTTTATTTAAATTAAGATAAAAATTACTAACAGGATTTTATTTCATTTTAATTTTCTTTCATCACGGCTTCGAGATCCATTTTGCCTTTCATGATAAGGTCTGTAAGCGGAAAATCCCAGGTTAATATATTACCATCGACTGAGGTCGAGTTAGATGAAATTACAGTATAGGGAAATTCAATCTCAAACTTAATTCTTCCGTTGCCAAACATTTCCGCCATACTGTTTTTTACCTGCTCCGAGAGAGAATCATTATCCGGCATTTCGTTTACCTTGCCTTCATCGAACTTATAATTAAACAACATATTCCCGCCGTCTTTAATCCAGGCTACGGTTGTTTTCGAATTATCCCCGTCATTATCTTTGATGTTGCTCAGTGAAGATGCTATTCTTGAAATACTGTCGAAATTATATTCGATAGTAAATGTATTCGAAGAGTCGGGATTTCTTACGGAGGAGATATTTATCAGTTTTATCCCCGCAATCGTATCATACTGGCTATGCGCCTTATTGATAAAAATTTCGTCGCTGTATAAAGAGTCAAGATATCCCTGTTTTCTTGTCGAATCCATAAATGAAGTCATAGATGACATCGCAGTATAAAACTCCTTTAAAAAAGTAATTTTGATGGTCTCATACCCGGAGCCGTCTTTATTTACTTTTATATTCCTGTTAATGGACAGACACGAACAAACGGACAATGAGCAAACAACAAGAATTAGTATGGCAGTAAGACTTGATTTTTTTTTCATAAAATAAAAGTTAAAATTTAATTTTTAAGTGAGTGTTAATTTAATCAAATAAATTAATTTTTAAGAGATAGAATTAAAGTATAATTTGCAAAACTTTATTTAGTTATATTTGTTCTAACTCATAAATAAAAATTACCCCTTACATTCCTATTTATTTTAAACAATATTGCGGTTAAATGAAGAAATCCCGGATATTCCTGTTTGCTACTGTTATGCTGCTAGTGTCCTTTACTTTCTGGGGTTTTGTCAGCTATAACGTAATAAAGACCGTTGTGTCCGGTAAAGGTTTATCTAAGTGCGTGAGAATGATTGCATCCCGTTATGAGGATTTTAAATATTCGCATCTACAAAGGGAAGATGATTCTTCCAATGTATCGTATCAGAATCTTTATGACGTTCAAAACTACAGGCTGAAGCTTTCGTTTGATATTCCCCGCAAATATATTTTTGGAAATCTGGAGATGAATGCATTAAACCTTTCTGACACTTTGAACAAAATATATCTTAACTTTTCATCTGACATGAAAATTAACGGGATACTTCTTAACGGAGAAAATGCAGTATACAAATCCGAAAACAATTTTATAATAATAGATTCAAGAAACAAAGTAAGAGCATCCGAAAATTTTATTGTAAAAATAGATTATGAAGGCTCGCCGAAGAATTCAGGTTTTGATTCTTTCGGATTTAAGACATTCGATGATGAGCCCGGCATTTATACTTTGAGTGAGCCAAATTACGCTCCGACCTGGTGGCCTTGCAAAGACCTGACGACTGACAAGACAACTTTTGAAATGATTATCAGCGTTCCCTCACAGCTCACAGCGGTTTCAAACGGCGTACTTCAGGAAGTGAAAGATGAACCAAACGGCTATAAGACATTTTACTGGAAGGAATCTTACCCGATTACGACTTACCTTGTTTCGATTGCAATCGGTAAATATGATAAGTGGTCTGAAGTTTATTTCTCGTCTGACAGCTCAAAGCGAATGCCTGTTGATTATTATACTTATCCGTCTTATACGGAACGTGCAAAGACTGACTGGAAAAATACAGTCGGCATGGTTGGTTATTTTTCGGGACTCTTCGGAGAGTATCCGTTTATAAATGAAAAATACGGAATGGCTATGTTCGGATGGGTGAGCGGATCAATGGAGCATCAGACTATTACAAGCATGGGTTACACGCTGGTGACCGGCACCGGGACATATGAGGATGTTGTTGTTCATGAGCTGGTTCATCAATGGTTTGGAGATGCGGTCTCTCCCCGCTCGTGGAAAGATATCTGGCTCAATGAGGGATTTGCAACTTACGGTGAAGCATTGTGGGTCGAGCACACAAAAGGAAAAGATGAATATACAAAATATATGATGAAACAAGATTTCGGAAATTTCCAGGGAACAGTATATAATCCCGAGGGATTTATATTCGGACCTACAGTGTATAACAAAGGATCCTGGTGCCTTCACATGCTCCGCGGAGTAGTTGGTGATTCAGTCTTCTTCAGGATTTTGAACACTTATTTTGACAGGTATAAATATAAAACCGCCGACACATATGATTTTAAAAAAGTTTGCGAAGAAGTTTCGGGAACTGACTTGACATATTTTTTCAATGAGTGGATATTTGAAGCAAAGGGAAGACCTCAATACAAATATTCCTGGAAATCAGATGAATTTATGGATCAGAAAAATTCGGGAGTTTATACACTCAGATTAAATCTCAGACAGACACAGGATGATTATTATATTTATAAAATGCCTGTGACAGTTACGGTAAAAACTGATTCAGGAACAGAGGAATTTTCCTTTTTTAACAATATGAAATCCCAGCAATTCGAGCAACCGGTAAAAGGCAAACCTACGGAGGTAATAATCGATAATGATAACCGGATTTTGAAAAAAATTGAAAAGGAGGAATATAAAGAAAAGTATTGACCTGTTAATAATTTCATTACCGGTAAACCAATTATATTTTATGACAATGACCACAAAAAAGATATTCATACTAACGCTTTTATTCTTAACTTATTCATCTGCATTTTCACAGCCGAGGAGTATTATAATAAAATTCAAAGCGTCGACGCCTTCGGAGATTATAAATAATTTCAGAAGAAATACACCCAAGTCCGGAAATAATTCTATATCAAAATTAAGCAGGGACCTGGATATAAAGAATTCAAAAGAAGTTTTCGAAAAAGCCAACAGTAAAAATTTAACTAATGCTGCCTATAAAAAAATAGGTCTGGACAGAATATTCATTGTCGAAGCAGACGAAAAAAAAGTAGCATCATTGTTAAGTCTCGCAGGAAGGAATGAGTTTATAGAATACATTCAGCCAAACGGAAGATTGAGGCTTGAAGATTTTATGAGACCGGTAGTAATTCCAAACGACCCGTATTACGGTTCACAATATTATCTTAACCTTGTCGGAATGCAGGATGCGTGGGATATTACATTGGGTGATTCCAATATTGTGATTGGCGTAATTGATTCGGGGTTGGATTTTCTGCACCCGGATATGCAGACGAGCTACAAGATTAATTACGGTGAATACGGAAACGGCAAAGAATCAAATGGAATAGATGATGACAACAACGGGTTCATTGATGACTGGCGCGGGTATGATTTTACTGATGAGCCGTTCACAGGCGATCCGACAAGAGGGGATTATCTTGACCCCGATAACGATCCGACAGATGACAATGTTTTTTCACACGGGACAGCTGTGACAGGTATCATCAATGCATCGTTTAATAATAATATCGGAATATCATCGGTTGCACCGCACTGCAAGGTGCTTGTGTTAAGAGCTTTCGATGCACAGGGAAGCGGTGAAGAAGATGATGTTGCCAATGCAGTTCTTTACGGAATAGGTCAGGGAGTAAGAATTTTTAATTTCAGTTTCGGTGATGTCGTATACAGTAACCTGCTTAAGGACGTTGTCAAATATGCATACACAAAGAATGTTTTTATATCATGCTCGGCGGGAAATAACGGAAGTGATAATTTACATTATCCTTCGGCTTATGATGAAGTAGTATCAGTCGGATATTCGGACCAAAATGATTTAAGAGCGGACGGTTCTTCCTTTGGAGAAACCGTTGATATCTTTGCTCCGGGTGTACAGGATTTAACGACATCAATCAGAGGAAAAGGAAATCCAACATATAACAATGATTATGCAAAAATTAACGGATCATCTTTTGCGGCGCCTATAGTTTCCGGAATAGCAGGACTTCTTCTTTCAAAAAATCCAAATCTCAGCAATGAAGAATTGCGGGGCATACTCGTTTCCACTTCATCATTAATGCAGGGGCAGACATCATGGGATCATTTACATTCATCGGGAAGAGTTAATGCGCTTTCGGCTTTACAAAATTCGGATAACCCTTCAGTAGTCAGAATAAATTATCCGCAGCAGGATTTTACATTTGAAGACAATATTATTCCTGTCTGCATTTCCGCCGCTTCACCATTACTACTTTCTTATTCTCTTTATTACGGAGTC
>JBBRTN010000091.1:0-6807 GCA_038244395.1 Ignavibacteria bacterium | reverse complement strand
GTTCGAAGCGGAGGATTCATCTTTGCATTTGAATTATAACCAAGACATTCTTTTTCCGTGAGGATGAAATGATGCGGACAAACTTCACTTGTAACATTTATTTTCTTTGACTTTGCATCTCGGATAAGGTCGACGCTCCTGCCGCACGATACATGCTGTATATGATAACGTGAATTTTTTACAAACTCCGTCAGGAGTATATCCCGCGCAATTATTGATGTCTCGCTTATTTCAGGAATTCCTTTCACTCCCATGATTGTCGATATAAACCCTTCATTCATCACACCTTTATTTGAGAGCGACATATCCTCACAATGCTGAATTACAACAGAATTTATTTGAGAAGTATATTCCAGTATTCTCCTCATTATTTCAGGACTTGCTACAGGACTGCCGTCATCGGTAAATGCAACTGCACCGGCTTCCGCCAGTGACAAAACAGGAGAGAGTTTCTCACCTTCCCTGTTGTAAGTTGCACATGCAGCAATTTCAATATCAATTAAAAAATCTTTTGACATATCCAGCAGACTCTTTACAAGCAAGGGAGAATCGAGCGGAGGATTTGTGTTTGGCATACACAGAACACCTGTAAAACCGCCGTTTGCAGCTGCCATTGACCCGCTGAATAAATCCTCCTTATGTGTCTGACCGGGCTGACGGAAATGAACATGCATATCGAAGAACCCGGGAACGCAGGTTTTATTCTTTAGATTAATTTCTTTGAATTCTTTTGAAACACTTTTTATATTTCCGATCTTCTTTATTATACCATTTTGAATCAGGATATCAGTAACTTCGTCAGTATTATCCGAAGGAGAAATTATATGTATGTCCCTTAAAAGTAAATCCAATCGTTGATTATTTTTTACTCATTATTTTAAATACAGCGCACTTAATTGCGACACCGTTTGTGACCTGTTCAAATATAAATGAATTATCAGAAACGGATGTATCATAATCTATCTCAGCATTTATATTCATCGGACCGGGATGCAAAATTTTTATTTTCGGATTTAGTTTAATTCTATCCTGTGTCAGTCCGTAGTGCTTACTGAATTCACTCAGGGACGGGATCAAAGTCCCCGCTTCCCTCTCCAGCTGAACACGCAAAATATTCAACGCATCATTATTTTTTATTGCATCATCAATATTTGTGTATACATTTACTCCAAGTCCTTCAATATTTTTGGGGATAAATGGTAACGGACCGCAGACAGAAACATTTGCACTATACTTTTGTAAACCGAATATATTCGAAAGAGCAACCCTGCTGTGAGAGATATTTCCGACTATGCAGACATTCAGATTCTTTAAATCATTAAAATTTTTTTTCAATGTATAAATATCAAGCAGTCCTTGTGTCGGATGCTCATTTGTCCCGTCGCCGGCATTGATTATTTTTGCCGATGTAAATGTTTTTAACAGCCCCGGTGTGCCCGGGACAGAGCTTCTCACCACGATATAATCAAATCTCATTGCCTCAATGTTTTTAACGGTATCGAGAAAACTTTCACCTTTGCTTAGTGAAGAATTTCCGGATGAAAAATTTACAACATCCATACCGAGCTTCGTCTCCACAAGTTCGAATGATATTCTTGTCCTTGTAGAATCTTCAAGAAAAAGATTTAATACTGACTTCCCTTCCAGAATTCTTTCAATCTTTTTTTTTCCGGTAATATTTTCCCTGAAGCCATCTGCTGATTTAAAAATAGCTTCGATGTCCTTTTTGTCTAAATCTCTTAAGCCCGATAAATGGTCAGGGAAACTCACAAAAGTATTTTTATAATTTACATTCCGATTAGGAAATTCCATAGTACATAATCCAGAATAAGAATAGATGCAGCAGCTATGACGAAAGCTTTGATAGTCGAAAGTCCTACTCCTTCTGCTCCTCCGCTGGTTTGAAATCCGATGAAACATCCAATTGATGAAATTGAAACTCCGAAGAAAAGTGCTTTAATTGTTCCGGCAAAAATATCTTTAGCCTCAAGAGCTTTCTTGAATGCGCTCAGAAATGTTTCAGATGGTACACCCAGAAAAACTGTAGCGACAGTGTACGAACCTAGAATAGCAATAGAGCTTGCATAAATCACCAGTATCGGAAGCATAAATGTTGTAGCAACTACTCTTGGCATTGCTAAATATCTTATCGGGCTGATTGCCATTGCCTCGAGCGCGTCTATCTGTTCCGTCACTTTCATTGTCCCGAGCTCTGCAGCCATTGATGCCCCGACCCTTCCGGCCAGAACAATTGCTGCGAGCACCGGTCCGAGTTCGATAATGATCGCTTTAGTTGTTGCCGAACCCAGGTAGCTGTATGATATCAGACCTTTGATCTGATATGCAGCCTGCCAGCAGGACACAGCTCCTGTAAAGACTCCAATGATGGTAACGAGAGCAAGTGAGTTTACTCCCACATGGAGCATCTGTTCTAAAATTAATTTCCTGTCCCTGAATACTCTTGGCAAATTTTTTATTACCCCGAGCATTAAAACGGAAAACTCTCCCAGCTCCGTAAAAAATCTGATAATTTTTTTACCTATAAATGTTATCACTTAATATATATTAACTTATTTAAAATAATGAAAGCGGACATCAGCTATTAATAGTTTTTTAGCTTCTGAACTTTCACCTGAAGCAATTTATTTCCTGATTTTTTCATGACTGTTATGACAATACCTTTGTAATCTATTCTCTCAAAAATATCAGGTACATGACCTGTCACCTGCTGCAAAAATCCGCTGAGCGTTTGATATTCATCTACATCAACCGGAATATCCGCATTGAATTTCTCATTAAAATCTTCTATGGAAATATTCGGGTTTACAAGATAAATACCTTTTTTATCACCTGTAATACTCTCCGTCTCTGTGTCATATTCATCCTCGATTTCACCTACAATCTCTTCTATAATATCTTCAAGAGTTACAAGACCTTCTACTCCTCCGTGTTCATTAACAATTATGCCTAAGTGAAAATGTTTCTTCTGAAAGTCTTTTAGAATTTCTCCAATATGCTTTGTCTCGGGAATAAAAAAAGCCGGACGGATAATGTCCTGCAATACAATAACTTCCTTATACTCTGCCGCAGAAATAATATCCTTAGAATAAATCACGCCGATAATATTATCAACGTTATCTTTGTAAACGGGTATTCTGGAATAACCTTCTTCAATGACTTTTTCAATAATTTTTTCCCGGCTTTCATCAACATCAATTGAGAACATGCTGTTCCTCGGAATCATAACTTCCTTAGCAATCTTATCATTGAATTCAAAAATTTTTTCAATAAGCTGCTGCTCCGTCTTATCTATCTCACCGGACTTAGTCCCTTCTGCTATCAGCAATCTTATCTCTTCTTCAGAGTGCGATCTTTCGGATTCTGTAGCCGGCTGAATCCCGACAATTTTCAGGATCCTGTTTGCAGCTCCGTTCAAAACCCAGATAGCAGGCTTAAAAATAAGATAGAAAACATTAAGTGGGATGGAAACAAATAAGGTTGTCGGCTTCGGATGTCTTATTGCAATTGACTTAGGCGCCAGCTCCCCTATTATGATATGCAAAAAAGTTATTAATATAAATCCTACTGTCAGGGAAATTGTATGTGCTGTATTGGGATTTTCAATGGATAATAACCGAAACACAGGCTCCAGAATCCTTGCCGTTACCGGCTCTCCTATCCATCCAAGACCTAAAGATGAAATAGTTATTCCAAATTGAGTCGCAGCAAGATATTGATCAAGGTGAGTAATTAATCTCATTGCCATTTTTTCCCGGTTATTTTCCGCCGGCTGAATCTGGGTCTTCCTGACTTTTACCAAAGCAAATTCGGCTGCAACGAAAAGTGCATTCAGCAATACGAAGAAAAGCAATAAAAACAGATCAAAGAATATAGACTTAAGGTCCTGCATATGTTATAGCAGCAAAGTAATTATTTCAATTGCTATCTTCAATTTAAAACCGAAATGATATTTGTTGATTAAAATATTATTAAAATTATGACCGGAATTCCGGAAGACACTTAATCAAAAGATTAAGTGAGGGTGAAGGTTAAAAACTATTTTGTGAAAATCATTTTTTTTATGTCCGAAGAGTATTTTGTTTCAAGCTTATAAAAATATATTCCGCTTGACATCTCGCTGTATTTGGAAGTATTAAAATTAATACTGTACGTTCCTGCCGACTGAAATCCGTCAACAAGTATATCGACGAACTGTCCTGTAAGGCTGTAAACCCTCAGCTTTACATCAGTAGGGACTAAAATCGTATATGATATTACAGTTGAAGGATTAAAGGGATTGGGACTGTTCTGCTGGAGCTTGAACTCCGGGACTTCAGTTATCCCGACTTTTATTTCTTCTTCTGTAACAATTTTATTGGAGATATCATAAACTGAAACCTTATAAAAATAAACTCCGTTTTCCTGCGGAGTATCCATATAAGTATAGTAATAAGAGATTACGGAATCTGTCTCTTCTTTCCTTCTGAAATTTGCAAATAAAACGTCTGAGAGGGAATTATATATTTCAGTCCCGGATTTTTTATTTTCTATTTTAAATTTATAAAGATTTCCCGGATTGATTATCTTCCAGTTGAGCTCTACCACACCGCTTTTTAGCTGCGCAGTAAACGCACCTATTTTATTCGTAATCCTGTCATCATTTTCCGCCCTGGAAATTAAATTAAAAAGCAGAACAAATATTAGAGCATTTAAAAATATTTTCATAATTTTTCTATCTGTATTCCTGTAAAAAATCCAGTCTCTTTTTTAATTTTTCTTTAGGGACCAGCAATTTGTCTTTTCCGAATATTGCTTCATCCTGGTTTGAAAATACCAGCTCGTATTCATCACTCATCACTATTGCCTCTTCAGGACATACTTCTTCACAGAATCCACAGAAGATACAGCGCACCATATTGATTTCAAATTTTTCAGGATATCTCTCTTTTCCATCCGGGGTTTCGGCTGCCTGAACTTCAATTGCCAGAGCCGGACAAACTCTGGAGCACAACGCACATGCGACACATCTTTCTGTGCCGTCGTCCTCCTGTACAAGCACCGGTCTTCCCCTGTAAGAAGCAGGCGGTATCCATCTTTCTTCCGGGTATTGTCTTGTAAATTTTGGTCTGAAAATTTGTTTGAGTGTCAGACCAAGACCTTTGACTATCCCGGGAATGTATGTTTGCTCGAAAAAATTAAGATCTTTCTTTTTTATAATCTCCATTAAGCGGTGGATTGGTTTAAGTAAATATAATACAAAGATTAATAAATGGTAAGGTATTATTTGATTTTTACCTGGCAAAAAAGCCGAATGATTTCTCAAACGGCTTCGCTTAGATATTCAAATAAATTTTTACTTAACTAAAATCATCTTCTTTGTATCAATAAAATTTTCAGTCTTTATTGTATAATAATAAATCCCTGATGAAAGGTTTGAAGCGTTAAAATCAACTTTATATTTACCCGCAGAAAGCCTTTCATTATTTACTAACTCTGCTACTTCATTTCCCAGTATGTCAAATACTTTTATGCTGACAACTTCCGAAACCGGAATTGAGAAATTAATATTGGTGGTTGGATTGAACGGGTTAGGATAATTCTGGCTTAGCTCGTAACTCTGAACCAACGAAGAAATATTTGTAATGCCAACGTTTCCAATCTGAACTTTAAATGTATCCTGAACAAACTCATTCTGATTATCCGCATTATACATGCGGACTACTGCAGTTCCTGCACCCTGACCTATACAAGTGAAATCTATGTAAAACATTGTGTCCTGATGATTACCCGTCACAGAATAAGGCGGATCAGACGTCAGTGAAATTGTATCTACAAAAGGTGCATAGCATAAATCATAACACATCTGTGTTTCCCAGCTTGAAGGAAGATCATTTATTATTCTCGCAAATCTGAAATTTAAAAGAGAGGAGGAATTGTTTCTTATGATTGCCTGGATCTGAACAACCTGGATCGAATCCTGAATGTAAGGTAAATGCACATTCGGATTGTTCAAAGGAGTATAGGAAAAACTCTGGGCTTTTAAATTTTCAAATGCAAAACACAATGCAATTACAGTTAATAAGTATAGAACCTTTTTCATAATTATTATTTTTTTAGATTTTATAAAGTATGCTAATTATTTAATTCAGGATTCCCTGAAGCTTGTTAAAATATTGTTTAGCAAGAACGTAATCGGGAGATAATTCTTTTGCTATCCTGAATTCATCGAGCGCTTCAAACCAAAGTCCTTTGCTTTCGAGAACCCTGCCAATATTTAAATGGGCAAATTCAGGATTGTCATATCTCTTTGCCTTTAATGCAAGCTCCAGCCAGGTAAGAGCTTCGTCAAAATTTCCCTGCTGAATAAGATAGGCTCCGATATCGTTATAAGGATTGCCGTAATCCGGGTCTAATGCAATTGCATTTTTACATTCTTCAATTGCTTTCTCCGTATCACCGAGAAAACTATATGTCCAGCCGAGGAATGTATGCGCTTCTGCAGTCGGAAAAGTATCTATTGATTTTTTATAGTTCAAAATCGCCTCTTCAAACTGTCCCTTCATCTGCAGCTGATATGCCTTTTGTAAATATTCTTTAGATAATTCCAAAGAATTTTGTATTTTGTCTGTGCTCATAATAATATAATATTTTTGTATTATTAACGTAACAACAGTGCCTAAAAGTTTCTTTAATCAAACATAACTTATGTTATTAATTTTTTCAAGTGGTTTTTGTAATTTAAACTTAAAATCTGATAGCCGGATAAAACCAATGACAAATAATTGCAAAACACATTTTTTATTTTAT
>JBBRTN010000090.1:0-6921 GCA_038244395.1 Ignavibacteria bacterium | reverse complement strand
TACATAAACATTCCCGGATTTATCAGCCAATATCGATATTCCTATGCACTCATCTAAATTAATTTCCGTATAACTTCTTTCCCATTTGAAATTTCCTGAAGAATCATATTTCACAGTTGTAATACCATCGGAATTTTCTCCTGTAACGTAAACGTTGCTTAAATCATCAATACAAATTGAATGGGCAATATCATTTGTGCTGTCATTACCGTTATAACGTCTTATCCATGAAGTATCGCCCTTGCAATTATATTTTATAATCACATAGTCAAGCATAGTCTCAAATCCAACATTTGAACCGGCGATATATATATTCCCAAATTTGTCTATGGCTGATGAAATCGGCCCTCCTCCATTATATCTTCTTATCCATTCTATCGATGACTGTGCATTTAATATAATCGGAAAAGAAAATAATATAAAAATAATTAATACTATTTTTTTCTCTTAGAAATTTTCATTAAGGTTTTTCAATTAACTTACTGCTTTTGTTTTCAAATGTCAAAGATTTTTTTATTAGAAAGAATGCGCATCGACTCATAATTAATGTAACCCTGAGTTATCAAAAATAGAGTCGTTGCCTCATAATAAATGTAACCGTGAATTTATTTGAACCGCGTCGTAATTCCATATATTTTTAATTAAGTATAAATTAAAATTATTAATAATTAAATTTTAATTAAGTAAACCTACCGGATGAATTCAAATTCTACCATTGCAATTATCGGTGATATACACGGCTGCTATAATACACTTTTGAAAGTCTTTGAAAGGCTGAAAGGAATAAAGGAGATTTATTCTGTTGGTGATTTAGTTGACAGGGGCAGACATTCAAAAGCAGTAGTAGAGTTTTGTATCAGGAACAATATCAAACCGGTAAAAGGCAATCATGAAGACATGATGATTAAAGCGATTGATAATTCGGATAAGGTCCTTGGATTTCTTTTTAAAGATGCAGAGCTTTATTATTATAACGGCGGAAGGGAGACACAGTATTCTTATATCAGCTCGCGTCTGTTTTCAAATTTCAAAAAATTCAAACAGGAATTAAAAACTTCAGGACATTATGAATTCATAAAAAATTTTCCTCTCAGTTATGAATTTAAAAAAGTGATTTTATCTCACGCAGGCATAATTGAAAAAGGAGATGACATTTCCATACTGTGGAACAGAAGCACGCCGGCACAGCTTGACAAGCTTCAGATATTCGGACATACTCCGCTTAATGAAATGGTCTATAACGTAGATTATTATTGCAATATTGATACAGGATGTGTTTATAAAAATAAACTGACAGCAGTTATAGTAAATATAGATGAAGGAAAAATTGAAGATATAATTCAGGAAAACTGTCACCACGATGACGTAGAATAATTCCCCGCAAATCCGCGTCAGTACTGTATTTCCGCAGTAGTCAATCCATTGTAAAAGAAGTCTTAAATGAGTAAATTGAAGGGATTTAGTATTGATATTAATTTCAGAGTCCTTAGGTTCAGATTGGAAAAGTCTTTTAAATGAGAATAAAATTTACTGATCATAGTAAATCAGATTTGAGAAATAAATAGGGGCTATAGCTTAGCTGGTAAAGCGTTTCGTTCGCAACGAAGAGACCACCGGTTCGATTCCGGTTAGCTCCACATAATCAATTATCAATTATTAATTATCAATTATCAATTTCTCAAATAACAAATAACGATTATCAATTAATAATTAATATTAATAATTAACTATAAACTATTAAACATAAAAATTGCCCAACGAAAAAATAATTCCTATTAATATAGAAGACGAAATGAAGTCTTCATACATTGATTATTCAATGTCAGTAATAGTTGCGAGAGCTTTACCTGATGTAAGAGACGGATTGAAGCCGGTACACAGGAGAGTTTTATTCGGGATGAGTGAGCTTGGACTTGCAGCTAACCGCGCTCCGAAAAAATCTGCACGGATAGTCGGGGAAGTGCTTGGTAAGTATCATCCTCACGGAGATAAATCGGTTTATGATGCGATGGTAAGGATGGTGCAGGAATTTTCACTTCGATATCCGCTTGTTGACGGTCAGGGAAATTTCGGCTCTGTTGACGGCGACTCTCCGGCGGCAATGCGTTATACTGAAGCCAGACTTTCGAGGATTGCAGAAGCCATACTTGAAGACCTTGAAAAAAATACCGTAGATTTTCTACCTAACTTTGACGACACACTTCAAGAGCCCTCTGTTCTTCCATCCGTGATGCCTACTCTTTTACTTAACGGGTCTAACGGAATTGCAGTCGGGATGGCGACAAACATTCCCCCGCATAATCTTACTGAAGTTTGTGAAGGCATTATCCATTTGGTGAAAAATCCTGAGGCAGACATAAAAAAATTAATGAAGTTTGTGACTGCTCCCGATTTTCCTACAGGTGGTATTATCTATGGTTACGGACCTGTGAAGGAAGCATATGAAACGGGCAGGGGAAAGATCATCCTGCGCGCGAAAGTTTCTATTGAAACAGAAAAAAACGGCAAGCAGAATATTATTATAAATGAGATTCCATACCAGGTAAACAAAGTTACTTTAATAGAAAATGTTGCTCAGCTTGTGCGAGACAAAAAAGTCGAAGATATTTCAGATATAAATGATGAGAGTGACAGGGACGGAATGCGCGTTGTCATTGGGCTGAAGCGTGATGCAAATCCTCATGTGATAATGAACAACCTTTACAAGCACACACAGATGCAGGTTACATTTGGCGTGATAATGCTTGCGCTTGTTGACGGCGTGCCGAAAGTTCTGGACCTTAAGGAAATGATGGTTCATTTTATAAAACACAGGCTGAATGTAATTGTCAGAAGATCTAAATTTGAACTCGACGCGGCGGAGAAGCGCGCTCACATACTTGAAGGATATATTATTGCTCTTGATAACATTGATGAGGTACTAAAGCTCATAAAGAAATCCAAAGATGCGGCTACTGCGAAAGAAGGACTGATGAAAAAATTCAGTCTTTCCGAAATACAAGCGGTTGAAATTTTGAATATGCGTCTCCAGAGATTGACAGGACTTGAAAGAAAGAAGATTGAGGATGAGTATAAGGAAATTCTGAAAATGATAGAGAAGCTTAAGAACATCCTGAACAGCGAGCAGCTCAGAAGGGAAATGGTATGCGACGATCTTAAGATGATAAAAGAAAAATTCGGTGATGAGAGACGAACCGAAATAGTTTATGACGTTAAGAAAATGTCAGACGATGACATGATGAAAGAATTAATCAAAGAAGAAGATGTTGTCATTACAATTTCAAATAAAGGATTTATAAAACGGATTCCCGTCAATTCATACAAATCACAGGGCAGGGGAGGAAAGGGCATTACTGCTGCATCCACAGGAAGTACTGACGATGATTTTAATGAGCATATGTTTATAGGATCGACTCATCAGTATATAATGTTCTTTACGGACAAGGGAAAATGTTACTGGCTCAAAGTCTATGATATCCCGGAAGGCACGCGGACATCACGCGGGAAATCTATATTAAATTTAATCGAGAAAGAAAAGGATGAGGTCATTTCATCGTTTGTGATGGTAAAGGATTTTACGGAAGAATTATTCGTAATGATGGTTACAAAAATGGGAGTCATTAAAAAAACGAAACTCGAAAGTTATTCCAATATAAGACGCGGAGGAATAAATGCAATTAAGCTGAACAATAACGATAAACTTGTTGAAGTAAAATTAACTAACGGCTCGCAGGAAATTGTGATCGGCTCTCATAGCGGTCAGGCAATAAGATTTAATGAATCACTTGTGAGGGACATGGGAAGGACGGCAACTGGTGTGAGGGGAATTAAACTCAGCAAAGATGATTATGTAGTCGGATTAGTAGCAGTAGCAAGGCCGAGCGCGACGATACTTGTCATCACTGATAAAGGATACGGAAAGAGAAGCGACCTTGCAGATTACAGAGTGACAAACAGGGGAGGCAAAGGCGTTATTACAGTTAAGACAACTGACAAAGTAGGAAAATTAATTTCGATAAAAGAAGTCACTGACTCGGATGACCTTATGATAATTACTACCAAGGGAATTCTGATCAGGCAGAAGATGAAAGACATAAGAGTAATGGGAAGGAATGCGCAGGGAGTAAGGGTCATAAAGCTTGGTGAGAATGATATGATTTCAGCGGTGGCGCGGATAGTGGAAGATGATAAGGAAGACAGTCAGGAGAAGATGTTTTGATTTCAAATTAAGAATTGAGAAATTAAGAATTAAGAATTGTATTCCTTAAATTCTTCTAAAAAATAAATGACTTACGTAGACCTTCGAAGTGATACTGTCACAAAGCCAACGAAAGCAATGCTCGAGGCAATGCTGACTGCAAAAGTAGGTGATGATGTTTTCGGTGAAGATGAAACTGTAAATGAGCTTCAGAGAAAATGCTCGGAGATAACAGGCAAGGAACATGCGTTGTTTGTTCCGACAGGTGTGATGGGAAATCAGCTTGCGATAAAATGCCACACACGTCCGGGTGATGAAGTAATAGTAGAGAGTGAATCTCATATTCTGAATTACGAGACAGGCGCGGCAGCAGTGATCTCTAACGTTCAGCTGCTTCCTGTGCAGGGAGAAACCGGAATTATTAATACCGAAGAAATAAAAAAATATGTCCGCACTCCGGAATATTATTTTCCTGTAACACGGTTAATATGCCTGGAGAATACTCACAACAGGGCAGGCGGAGTCATCCAGCCAATCGAAATAATAAAAGACATTTCTGAATTTGCAAAAGTAAATAAAATAAAATTACATCTGGACGGTGCAAGAATATTCAATGCATGCGTTGAGACCGGCATCAACATAAAGGAATATGCAGGTTATTTTGATTCGATATCATTTTGTCTCTCAAAAGGACTTGGATGTCCGGTAGGTTCAATACTCTGCGGCGATAAAGATTTTATTGATATGGCAGTGAAGTGGAGAAAGATTCTCGGCGGAGGTATGAGACAGGTGGGTATACTTGCTGCTGCCGGAATTTATGCTTTGAATAATAATGTCGATAGATTAAAGCAGGATAATGACCGGGCAAAATTTTTTGCAGATGAAATCAGCAGGCTTGATGGTGTCAAGGTCGATTTAAAAACTGTACAGACTAACATTGTCATATTTAAACATGAAAAGAAATCGAAAAATGATTTTATAAATGAACTTAAAGAAAAGGGTGTTCTGATTTCATCCGGGAGCTATGATAATATGCGCGCTGTATTTCATCTTGATGTCAGTGAAGATGATGTGAGAATGGCATTGGATAAAATTGCTGATGTAGTTTAAATAAGTTTAAATAAGTTTACTATAAGCACGGTAACATTAATAAAGAGGCAACGACCTATCTTCGATCCAAACTTGCTTTACATTAATTATGATTTAATGCGGCGATAATATTCATACAGCAATACGCTTGTTATTGATATGAGAATAGAATACCTTACTATTAAGGAAAACATACAAAAAGTATTTTCTATTTTTTTTAAAATATGTTTAAAAAGAAGAATCCGTCAATGAGACAACCCAAAAGATTTAATTATACTTCACTCCTTCTTGTCTTCACAAGTTTCTCTTCTAATCAGATTAATTTCAATCCCAAAGAAGTATTTCACATACAATGTAAGTTAATCAATAAAGTATGATTCGTCAGTAATTTTAAAAGCAACTCAGCTTTACTTTAAAAAATGCAAAGGAAGGAATTCAAAAATTCCTTCAGATTATTTCTTAATTCTTATTAGGAGGCTGTAAAGAAATAGTCAAGAGATGAACTCTTTGAAAGGAGAAGAAGTCTTCTGAAATTTTTTAAAAAGTTTTTAAAAAATACTTGATATGAAAAAATTCTTTTTCTTTCAAACCTTGGTTCTATCTCTGTTCTTATTTGTAAATTCTTTTTCACAAGTCAGCAGCTATACGTTTTTACAGCATCCTGGTACATATACTGAAATAACCGGTGATACTGTTATAGCGATATCGACTTCGACAATTACAAATCCATTTGACCTGGATGATGTCACATATCCGTCAAATCATATTCCTTTTCCGTTCACATTTAACGGGACCACTTATTCAAATTTTGCAATTAATACAAACGGATTTATTACATTCGGGACGACGGCTTCTGTCGCTGCTAATTACGGACCAATAGCTTCGACAGAATTTTATGACGGCGCGGCAAGCGCATTTGGAATAAACTTAATAGGATTATTCGGGACAAATGCGGACAGGATTGCAGGGAGCAATGTATTAACAAACGTAACAAGCTTCGCAGGAGTTGTCGCAGGAAGGCTGATAACAGGAACGGGCATTCCTACATCCGCGGTAATAATATCTTTTAATATTAATGCATCTACAATAACAATTTCTGCAGGCGCCACATCTACAGGCAGCAATGAAATAATTCAAATAGCCGCGGCTAGTATTGTGAGATCAACACAGGGAATATCAGGTAACAGGGTTCATATAATTCAGTTTAAAAATTTCCGAAGAAACATAATCACCGGTACAGTTGATAATCTGAATTTTCAAATCAGACTTTACGAAGCAACAGGAAAAATTGAAGTCGTTTACGGAAATATAAAGGAGGGTCCTATAAATGTCTCCGGTCAGGTGGGGCTCAGGGGAATACTTCATTCTGATTTTAATAACAGGACTACATCCCTTAACTGGTCAGCCACTTTAGCCGGATTGACTAATGATGTCCAGTGTCTGATAAGCACTACGATTTTTCCCGCTCCGGGATTGACATTTGTTTGGGGTCCACCGGCTACTGTATTTAATATAATTTATTAAAAGCACAATTACGCTGTGTGCTTTTTTATTCATAATTGACCTCATAAAAAATACGTCAAAAAATAGCTGGTTTGATATTTCAATTTAATTATAATTTCTATCTATTCTAT
>JBBRTN010000089.1:0-6952 GCA_038244395.1 Ignavibacteria bacterium | reverse complement strand
GAGAAAACCGGTTGCGCTGCTTATAAAAATCCATGCACTCTTTGAGTTCATTGTTATCATTAAAAAAAAAGCCCCGTTGTCCGGGGCTTTTTAAGAAACATAAAAATTTTTTATTTCAGGATAATCATTTTTTTTGAACTGCTGAATTCAGGCGTCTCAAGCCGGTAGATATATACTCCGCTTGATAAATTCTGTCCGTTAAAGATATACTGATAAGATCCTGCAGAAATTATTTTGTTAACGAGCTCCGCAATTTGTTTTCCCGAAATATCCTGCACAGTAAGTTTTACCAAACCCGGTTTAGAAATATCAAATTTTATATTTGTTGTCGGATTAAACGGATTTGGAAAATTTTGATACAAACTGAAATCAGCCGGCGCCAGAACAGAAATGTTTTGTAGTCCTGTAAGTTTGGAATATTTAACCGTAGCATAATCATAGTTAGTGACACTTCCTCCGTAGCTTAAGCCGGTTATATAAACATTTTGAGCCTGGTCTATTGCAATAGAATATGAGACATCATTTCCGCCATGGTCATATCTCATTACCCATTTTTCAGCGCCGGATGTATCATACTTTATCGTTGCGTAGTCAGTGTTTCCGCCGGTTCCCATGCTGAAGCCAGTCACAAAAACTTCTCCGAGCGGATTTAATACCAGATTATATGAGACATCACGTCCGTTACCGATGCCATTATATTTCTTTAACCAGACAAAATCCCCGGAGGAATTGTATTTAACAGTGGCATAATCATTATCGGTCACGTTTGAATATGAAGAACCGGTCACAATTATATTATCATTCGAATCAAGTCTCATTGCATAGACAATATCATCTCCGTTTTCAGAATTGTTGTACCGCACAGACCAGAGACTGTCACCGATAGTATTATATTTTATAGTTGTGAAGTCCTTGCCGGTGCCTGTTCCCGCACTTGTCCCTGCTACGTATATACTTCCTGCTTTATCTATTGCGACAGAGACTCCATCATCATTTAAATTTGCATCCCCGTTAAATCTCTGAACCCATTGCTGAGCGCCCGACGGGTTATATTTTATTGTAGTAAAATCATTCCCGGAACCTGTGCCGGCGCTCTTACCTGTAACGAAAACATTTCCCAGCTGATCAACGGCGAGTGAAGAAGGAATATCGTCACCATTCCCTGAACCGTTGTATATTGCAGTGAACTGAATTACACCTGCGGAATTATATTTTACTGTTGCATAATCAAGATTTGCGCCGTTGGAAGAAGATCCCGTAACATAAACATTTCCCGATGTATCAACTGCCATAGCAGTCGGTATATCACTTTTGTTTGCTGCTCCGTTAAATATTTTTGTCCATATTATATTTCCCGCTGCATCATACTTGATTGTTGCAAAATCATAAACCGAACCAGAGCCCGTGCTGTTACCGGTTACATAAATATTTCCTGAATTGTCTGTTGCAATTGCCGTCGCGATATCAATCCCGTTGCCCGCTCCATTATAAATTCTCACCCAGTCCATTATACCCGACGGATTATATTTCACAGTGGCAAAATCAAAATCAGACGCGGGGTTATAACTCCTGCCGGTTACATATGCATTGCCAAGATTATCAACTGCGATTGCATAAGACTCATCATTTCCATTTCCTGGGCCGTTATATCTCTGAGCCCATTCCTGCGTCACCTGAGACTTTGTGAGATCTGAAAATATCAGTATAAATAAAACTGCTGAAGTTATTATTATCTTATTCATTATAAAAAGTTTTGATTATAAAAAATTAATTTTTAAAACCTTCATGAACCTATATAGATTAGGTAGATTCTTCTGAAATTTTAATCGGGGACTTTCTTATTTTTTATTATATATAAAAATAGATACCCGGCAAGCATAAAGATATACTTTAAATTTCCCCAATAGAAAATCAATGGGAATCCCATGTGAATCTCATATGAATTCAATGGGAAAATTCCCTGAATTCACATTAGGTATTATTAGACTTTTTATGCGAAATTAATATGAGTAATTTATTTCAAATTAAATTAAATTTTAATATGGACTTCAATTTCTCGCGAATCGGATTCGGATGCTACAGAGTTGACCGAAGGGATGACGAAAGCCGTAAGGCCTTATACAAAGCATTGTCGTGCGGGATAAATCTTATAGACACATCTGCAAATTATTCAGACGGAGGAAGCGAAGAATTAGTCGGAGAAGTTCTGCGTCAGTTAATCTCAGAAGGGAAAATTAAAAGAGAAGATATTACTCTCATAACAAAAGGCGGATACATTCAGGGACAGAATTATCGTTATGCATTGAAGCTCCGGGAAGAAGGAAATCCTTTTTCCGAAGTGGTCGAATTTGAAGATAAGCTCTGGCACAGTATCAGCGCGGATTTTCTCAGTGACCAGCTAAGCCGTCAGCTCCACAGGTTAAATCAGGATTACGTTGACGTTTACCTTTTGCACAATCCAGAATATTATCTTGAGCTTGAGAAAAAAAATAAAACCGGACTCAATAATGCCAGGAGAATTTATTATAACCGGATAAGAAAATCCTTTGAGTTTCTGGAGGAAAAAATTTCCGAAGGAAAGATCAAACATTACGGTATTTCATCAAACACTTTTATTTCGCATTCGGGTGAATATAATTTTACTTCACTTGAGGGAGTTATAAACATAGCGAATTCAATTTCAGTAAACAATCATTTCAGATTCATCCAGATCCCGTTCAATCTGTTCGAAGCCGGCGCTATCCTTAACAGGAATCAGATTAACAACACAGAAACTGTCCTTGAGCTTGCGAAGCGAGCGGGCATGCAAGTCATGACTAACAGACCTTTGAATGCAATCACGTCGAAAGGTCTTGTGCGTCTTGCTGAATTTAATGCCGAGCCGTTTCTCGAAAAGGATTTTATTAAGCAGATAAAATTAGTTGCACTTATGGAAGATGATTTGCTCACTGAAAAACTAGAGAGCGAAAATTTAAGTGATGACGATTTAAAGAAGCTTAATAAGTTTCTTTCACTTGGTAAATTAGTGGATGAGAACTGGAAGTTCTTCGGCAGCATTGAACATTTCAATGACGTTGTTACTCAGCTGATTGATCCGCGAATTGATTTTCTGGTTAATTTCTTCGATGAAAAAATAAACGATGAAAACGTCAAGGGTTTTTTCGGAAGATATATTAAGGAGTGCTACAAGCTGCTGAACTTTGTCAGCAATTACTACAAACTCCGCGCAGGAAAAAGAAGCTCCTTCATAAATAACCTGCTAAATAAAAGTCTAGACGGAAAATTTCAAAACTTAACCTTATCCCAAAAAGCAGTTTTGCTTTTAAATTCAGTCGAAGGCGTAAGCTGTGTCCTGGCGGGGATTCGGAAGGAAAAATATGTTAACGATATTATCAAAATTCTCAATGAAGAGAAAATTACAAATGCTGCCGAAATAATAAAATTCGTCTCAGGAGAAATAGAGATGTTTGATGCATAGTATGAAGAAAGACGAAAAAATAAAATTGCTTATAATTTCATCTTTGGTTGTCCTGTTCATGATTCTTCTTTTCTTTTATGTTTCTAAGGATGATGATGATGCCAATCTGTCTTCAGATACTTCAAATCAAAATATCAGCCGTCCGTCAGGAGATAAATTTGCAAGAGACTTTGCTAGAGACATTGATTCAATAATTTCATCTTTCGGAATTAAAAAAGAGTGGATGAAGGAAACTGCTGCTAAAGACAAGGATTTAAAAAACAAACCCGGACAATTAATAATCTCAAAAGAAATATTCATCCCGCCGGACGTTCAGACAATAGATCTGAATTTTGAAATCTCGGATTACCTGAGGAAAATTAATTATGACGCAAGAGTAACTGAAGATCCGAAGTCGAAGAATATTTTAATGAATATATTTACAGGCAATGACAGCAGCGGGAAGCAGATAGGAAGTTTAAAGTTTGTATATCTGGATTCACTAAAGCGGAATGCCGCCAGCGTATGCATAGTTCTCGACAGCCTTGATTACAATGATCTCGCCGATGTTGAAAAAATTATTTCATCCACCGAAGATTTTTCCGTAATGCTTCCGCTTAGAAATGACAAGGCAGATTATCAGTCGCTTATAATAGATAAGAAAAGAAATTTCCTGGTTGAGTTTTTAGTCGGTACCGGCGATGATATTGAATCCGATTTTAATGACGACATGAAAGAAAGCGCCTGGAAATCAAAGGTAAGAACTGTCGCAATTAACTTTCCTCAGGCAGCGGGAATAATTCTTTCTGTAAAGGACGGGACGGATGAATTTGCTAATGAAGTCTCAAATGAGTTTACAAAAAATAATCTTAAAGTTTATAAAGATACTTTGTTTACAAAGTATAAAACCGGAGTGGACAAAGTAGGTTTATTATTAGATGACATAATTACAAAATCAAAAGGCGGAGCGAAATTTCTATTTTATAATGTCAATTTAAATCCGGGTGAATTTTCGGATTACATCAGGGAAATAAATACTTTAAAAAAGCTGGGGTATAAGTTTCTTGATTTCAGCGATATGATGAAAAAGATAAACAAGCCCGGTTAAAAATATGAGTTTGTTATTTTGCCTTTGCTAATCTCAAAAATTAAATACGCTTAAATTTTTGTCCTGAAATAATTATGACACAACACGAAATTTATATGAACTATGCTTTCAAAGAAGCCGAAAGGGCATTCGAGAAAGAAGAGATACCGGTCGGATGCATAATAGTATTCGGCGATACAGTCATAGCGAAGGCGCACAACCAGGTGGAGACTTTGCAGGACCCGACTGCTCATGCCGAAATTCTTGCAATCACTTCGGCTGCGGAATATCTTCATTCCAAACAACTTGCAGGATGCTCAATGTATGTTACTCTCGAGCCTTGCACTATGTGCGCCGGGGCAATAATATTATCTAAGATTGAGAATCTTTTTTTTGGAGCGTTTGATATGAAAAGCGGAGCGTGCGGCAGCGTTTTTAATATCACAAACAATAATGCATTGAATCACAAATGTAATGTTGCGGGAGGAATCATGGATGATAAATGCAGGAAAATTCTGCGAAGCTTCTTTGAAGTCAGACGAAATTAAATCAGCTTCGGTTTTACTGAAGCATTTTACCGATATGATTGGATAATTCTATAAACTCATCAAGCTTTACATTCTCAGGTCTTCGCGAGAAATCAAATTCAATCTCTTCAAAGTTAATTTTATTTTTTTCAAAAAACTTCTTCAGAGAATTTCTCATCGTCTTTCTTCTCTGACCGAAACTTTCCTTTACCAGTGTTTTAAATAATATCTTATCGTCAGGCAAACCCGCTTCATCTCTGAATTCAAATTTTACAACAGAAGAGTTTACATTCGGCTTGGGAAAGAATGAAGACGGGGAAACGTTAAATAAAATTTTAGGATTCGTATACAGCTGTGTCTGTATCGCGAGTATTCCGTAATCTTTGGTGTCAGGCGATGCTGTCAGCCGCTGCGCGACTTCCTTCTGCATCATCAAAACAGCAGTTGATATTCTTACATCCGATTCATAAAGCTTGAATAATATTTCCGTGGTAATATTATATGGAATATTACCTATGATTTTTATTTTATCTGACTGAACAGAAATATCCGATTTGAAATTAAGTTTTAGAAAATCTTTATGAATGAATTTTACTTTGCCTCCGAAACGAACTCTTAAATTTTCAAAAATAAACCTGTCAAGCTCCACTGCGAAAAAACTTTCCGAGAGATCAGCGAGATACTTCGTGAGAACTCCCTGACCGGGACCGATTTCAATTACTAAATCATCCGGCTTTATATCAAGCGACGCAACAATTTTCTTTGCTATGTTTTCATCAACAAGAAAATTCTGTCCGAGAAATTTCTTCGGCTTATACAGCTTGTATTTTTCTTCATTGGAAATCAAATTATCTGATTGTTAAAATTATTCTAATTATACTAATTATTCTAATGGTTCCAGAGAAAGGAGTTTAAGATTTTCTTTTTTGAGGTCTTCGAAATCTGTGGATACCTTTTTGTAAGCCCCGTTAAGCCAGAGCCGCGCCTGGTCTTCGTAATTACTGTGCAGGGGCTGTCCCGACTGCCCTGTCGGAATTATGGATAAATATCTTTTTGCTTCGGACATATCAATAATCATTCTCATCGAAGGACCAAGGTAGCTTTCGAATTCACCGGTTTTTAAGGCGGCTGAAAAACTATATTCAAGATTATTTATTGTCGTTCCGTTTCCCGATATCTTAAACGGACCGATGTTAAGCATACTGCTTAGAGAAGGAACGATCCCGAGAGGATGCCTCATATAAACCTTATGAACGTCACCCCACTGCCATTTCCTGAAATCAGAACCGTATTTTAAAATCAGTGCTGATACGGCATCATAAAAACTTTTCCTGATGATCTGCTCTTTCGCAAAATTATTTTCAAACATCACAGATGAATTCTGATTTAAAAGTTTAGAGGTATTTCTCACGGGCACTGTTTTTAAGAAAAGATAATTTTCAAACAGCTCATCCCCTAAAGCATCCTTGTAAAGATTCTTATAAAGCTCTATTTCAAATTGTGCAAACAAAGTCGCAGCAGCGCTGTTTGTCTTGAACTCGTAATCCCATTGCTTAAGAAGGTCGAGATAATTTTTTATATCACTCGTAAGATTTGCCGAATCTCCGAATGCATCGAAAAGATGTTTGCAGAAATCTTTTGCCTGGATACTGAAAACATCACGCTGCATCAGCTTTACTTCTTCCTCTGTGACTATAGAATTTGATTTGATAAGCTCTTCGATTCTTTCCGCTCTGTATTGCGGCTCATAAAGGTTTGAAATATAATACTTATAGTTTTTCAAGGGCTTGTTGTTTGCAGTGACAATGTAACCGTCCTTCGGATTAATTGTATTCGGAAGTTCAGCGAACGGAATGAAGCCCGTCCAGTCTGACTCACCAG
>JBBRTN010000088.1:0-6959 GCA_038244395.1 Ignavibacteria bacterium | reverse complement strand
TTTAGCCAAAACTTCCATTTCAAATTTTGTAACTTCCTCTTATGCAACATATGTGGGAAACATCAGCACATCTAACTCACGGCGATACCAGGCATACATTGCATCGGGAGGAGGTTACAATAATCTTATGATAGTAAATTTAAGGAAATTCAATTCGAATGACTGGGATATAGAATATTTCAGTTCGGTTAACGGAAGCGGCGGATGGTCAAGCGGATACGTGGATTACCGGAGTAACAATTCCACAAGAGCAGACATAACCGGCTTCCGAAGTGCGCCGGGTACATATGCCTGCGCGTATTCAGAAAATACAGGATCGTTTGTTCCCGTGACTTACTGTGAAGCATCAAACAGCGTATGGGGAGGATTAGTATATCAGATGAATCAGGTAAATACGAATCCATATGCGGCTCAGCCCAGACCGGCAATAAGCTACGGACCGCAGGGTGAGAGCTGCTTTGCAATGTGGACTGAATACAGCGGCTCGACAAATGTCTGGGCTTCAACCGGCTGTTCGGGAAATGTTTACTCTTATAAATTTCTTTCACTGAACACTATACTTCAGGGATTCTACAATCCGGTTTCCAATACAATGATTACAGATACAGTAAGAGCTTACTTAAGAAACAGTGCGTCACCGTATAATATAGTTGATTCCTCTAAAGCGGTTCCGGGCGGAGGCGGCAACGGAATATTTTTGTTTTTAAATACTGACAATTTTACTAATTACTATATTGTCGTCAGACACCGTAATTCGATTGAAACATGGAGCAGCTTACCGATTCAGTTTGCAACCCAAAATTATTCATATGTTTTTTCTTCTTCGTTATCGCAAGCATACGGAAATAATTTAATTCAGGTAGATACATCGCCTGTAAAATTTGCAATATACGGAGGTGATGTGAATCAGGATCAAATAGTTGACGTTTCTGACTTAAGCCTAATTGATAATGATGCGGGAAATTTTGCAAGCGGTTATATAAGGACCGATGTAAACGGAGATAACTTTGTAGACCTGGGAGACCTGGCGATTGCAGATAATAATGCAATTAATTTTGTCAGTACAATCAGACCGTAATTTAATTTGGATATTTTTATTCTTTCTCTTAGCTCCTTTCGGATTACCGGAAGGAGCTTTTAAAATTTAAAAAACAGTCTCACCTGTTTTTTAGGTTTTAACTTTCCTGGTATAGTAAAACGCCCGGTAAAATAAATAGAAAAGAGGATCAAAATAGATAACGTACATTGCGGCTCTTACATTATAAAAAGATACCGCGAGAGAAATGGCAAAAATACCTATCGGGATAACAGACATTACTAGCAGCCTTTTCTTCAGTTCAGGAGTAAGACCTTCATCTGTTACTGCATCATTTTTCGAAATATAAAACCATTGCCAGAATAACATAATGCTGACAAGCAAAAGATTGGAAAGATAAATAATAGTCGGAAGATCGTAATGAGGGTAACGGATTTTTAGGCCGACGGAAAAAGGCACGAATCCAATTATAAGAAGAAATGTAATATTAATTGTAAACATTATTCCGTTTACAGCTTTCAGATATTTGAACTGAAGCTGATGACGAAACCAGAAAATCCCAAGGATAATAAAACTCACCGCGTATGCTTCTATGGCGGGAAGTAAGGCTATCAAAGCTCCGGGCAATTCTTCCTCGACGAGGTTTGGTGGAATGTTCTCGGGTGTTTTCAGATCAAGGATCATCAGTGTCATTGCAATTGCAAACAATGCATCGCATAGTGATTCGAGACGCTGTTTCGGATAAAGATTCTGCTCAGGTGTTTCAGTCATAATTTAATTTAGAGGTTGCTTTTGTAAATGATAATTGTATTTAAAAAAATATTAAGGTGCTATATGATTTATAGTGGAAATTAATTTCAAAAATTATAGTTTTCCTGTTCCATTTTGGAACAGGCGGAAATGACAAAGTAATTCTCGCACTACTCTTCACAAAATTTCATATAGAAACCAATTATAATTTGTGAACTCAATTTTTTAAAAAGATTTAAAAGGCTTAAAACAAAAATAGGAATTACAATTATCACAATCATTACAATAAGGTCGTGATAATTCCGGGGAAAGTGAGGTCAGGAGAACAAGTTCTGAAACCTATGAATAAAAAGAATAAAAAAATGCGCCAGGGATTGAATTAGATTGGATTGGATAGTCCCGGCGCACAAATAATTTTAATTACATTCCTTTGGGCTGTAAAATACTGACACGATTTCCTTCAGTATCTGTAAAAGCACAATACAAGCCGACTCCGGGAATGTCGTCCGGCTCACCGGGATTCATTCCGCCGAGCAATTTGCCGCCGGCATCGACAATGTTTTTCATGGCTTCTTTTATATCCTCAACTGCAATGACGACAGAAGGATATTGGTTGTCTTTTGACTTCTCAAATAAACCTCCGTTAATCATTCCGGGTTTTACCGGAAAATGAGTCTTGGGATCCTGCTCGGATGTAACTACAATAACGTAGTTGCCCATTTCAGGACCAAGCATCTGCGGCTTCCACCCGAATGCTTTTTCGTAGAAGCCCGCTATGCGGTTCTTATCTTCGTATGGCATTTCAAAATGTACTACAGGATTCATTTTTTTACTCATGATTGTATTTATTATTTAAAATTTTAAATTCCGCTGCAGGTCGTAACGGCAGCGCTGAATTGATGTGGTCTCTGTTTAATCTCACTAATACAAAAATACAATTTTAGGTTTGATTTTACAAAGAGGCAATGCGACAAAGTATGAGGGTGATTGTGACATCCGTCCAAAACGTTTTTATTGAAATTACAAAAGTCTTTGATAATCTTTCTTTTGAAAGACCATTGTTTAAAAAATGAACTCCGGATGTCTTATTGTATTTTAAGGCACATTTTTATTGATTAAATTAAAGATTATAATTTTTAAAAAACAAAATGGAAAATATTATAACATCAAGAGACGGTTTGCTGAATGTTCCTGACAGACCCGTGATACCATATATCGAAGGAGACGGAATAGGTCCCGAGATCTGGAGTGCATCAAAATATGTTTTTGATTCGGCAGTAGAAAAAGCATACGGGTCAGGCAGGAAAATAGAATGGACCGAAGTACTTGCCGGAGAAAAGGCATTCAAAAAAACAGGAAGCTGGCTTCCGGATGAAACTATAAGTGACTTTAAAAAATATCTTATTGGAATCAAGGGACCTCTTACGACTCCTGTAGGAAAGGGAATCCGCTCAATCAATGTTGCATTAAGGCAGATACTTGATTTGTATGTTTGTCTCAGGCCTGTAAAATACTACGGAGGAATAGAAACACCAATGAGAAGACCCGATAAAGTAAACATGGTGATTTTCAGGGAGAACACGGAAGATATTTATACGGGAATAGAATTTAAAGCTGGCTCGGAAGACAACAAAATTCTCATGGATTTCATCAGGGAAAAATTTCCGGAGAGATTCGAAAAAATAAGATTCGGTACTCTCGATAAAACAAATGAATTTCTGAAAGCAGAAAATCTTCCGTTGACTGACCTGGTGGAGGTTGGAATCGGACTAAAGGTCATCTCAAAAACCGGCACGCAGAGACTGATGATAGCGGCGCTTAATTATGCAATTGAAAATAAAAGAAAGTCAAGTACAATTGTTCACAAGGGAAATATTATGAAATTCACTTCAGGGTCTTTCAGAGACTGGAGCTATGAAATTGCCGCTGAATTATATGCGGACAAAATTTATTCGATGATGCAATGGGAGAAGACATCCGAAACACAGGGACGGGAAGCTGCTGACAGGGAACTTGAAGAAGCAATTAAAAAAGGAAAAATTATAGTTAAGGATGCGATTGCCGATAACGCACTTCAGAAAGTTCTGACTGACCCTGAGGATTTTGATATCATTGCAACGACAAATCTTAACGGCGATTATCTGTCCGATGCTATTGCTGCAGAAGTCGGCGGAATCGGAATAGCACCGGGAGGAAATATAAATTATATTTTTGGTAATGCAATTTTCGAAGCGACACATGGCACTGCGCCTGCATTTGCGGGGCTTGACAAAGTAAACCCATCATCAATGATATTATCGGGTATGATGATGCTGAATTATCTCGGGTGGAAAGAAGCCGGTGAATTAATAGAGAACGGAGTAAAGAGAGCCATTGCGGGTAAGAGAGTGACGTTTGATTTTGCGAAACAAATGGTTGGAGCAACGGAAGTTAAATGTTCGGAATTCGGCAGGGAAATAGTAAATAATTTTTAGAAATTCGGTTTGCTTTAAAACCATTTTTAAAATAATAATAAATTGATCCTGCTGTCAGACATGTGAGAGTCTTTAAGCAAATTTTAAAAATTAGATTTAAGTTATTAATTAGATTTCTTATTTTAACATATTAAAAAATTAATTCAAAAGGGAGACATCAATGTTAACTTCAATTAAAACCACAATATTATTATTAGCGATAATATTAATTTCAACAGTATCATACTCACAGGATAATTCCACTTCGACTAATCCTAATCCAAATGATGTGAAGCCAAGTGATGCTTTAAAGACGCAAAGCGTTGAAACTTCCACAGATGAACCGGCGGGAATAAAAATGAATGATGGGATTTTGTATGGAAAAAATTATGATGAGAATATGCAGGTTATTAACTTCAGTGATTTCATGACTAATGCTAATGCTAATGATAATAACGGTAAAGTGGTGTTATTAAAAGGAAACGTTTCGGAAGTCTGCCAGGAGATGGGCTGCTGGATGATGATGTCAGAGGGAAAAGATAAGATAAGAGTTACTACAAGCCACAACTTTTTTCTTCCTAAAGATATTGCCGGCAGTAATGCGATTGTAATAGGAACATTCAAGGTTACTGAAATCTCAGAAGAGGAAGCAAGGCATTATAATGAAGAATCAAAGAATCCGGCAGTAAAAACTGAAGACATAAAGGGACCTCAGAAAGAATATGAAATCGAGGCATTCGGCATAAAAATTTTAAATCCAGAGATAAAACCGGATAATAATTAAGATAAATAAAAGTTCAGTGATCCTGAAATTATTTTATTTAAAAATTAAGAAGCCCGTGTACAGCGGGCTTTCTTTTTAAATACAGGATAGTAAACTGAACCTTTGTCAGTTAAAAAAAAATAATATGTCAAAAGAAAAATTCTGGAAAGTAAAAGAAACAAAAAAAGGATTCGAAGGAAAATGGATCCATATAAATCTTGACCGGGTCGAATTACCGGACAGGTCAGAGATAGAATTTGAGGCTATTGAATTTCAAAGGAACGGAGCGGGAGTCGCCGCAGAAAACGAAAAAGGTGAAATAATACTCGTAAAAAATTACCGTTATATAAATGACTACTACAGCTGGGAAATTCCCGCCGGGACGATTCCCCCGGGTGTGAGACCCGAAGACTGTATAACGGAAGAGCTTAAAGAAGAAGCAGGATGTGAAATCAATAAAGAGGATTTGATTCACATCGGAAATTGTTTTCCTTCCATCGGCTCGGGCAACCAGATTTTTTATTGTTATTATGCTAAGAATGTCAGGCAGGTAACAAATGAATTGGATAAAAACGAGATTCTCGAAGCAAAGTGGTTTAAGAAAGAGGAAATTAAAAAAATGATTTTAGACGGAACCATTAAAGACGGTTTTTCACTTATCGTGCTTATGAGATTTTTATTTTTATCTGTTTAATCCTGCGTCTTTATTTTTTTGAAATCTTCTTCATTTGGAAAATTAAAAATCATACCTGTTACTGAGATTACTAAGCTAATAGATGCATAAAGTATATTACCATTAACGAAAAGATTGGTAGTAATGCAAAACAATGCTGAGAAATCCAGAATCGAAAAGGGAATTATATGCGCGGTGAAATAAGTATTTCTGAAATTTGACATGTTAACTTTCTTCATCAGAAATTTTTTTATCATCAGAGTTGCCGGCACTGCAGCAAAAGAAAAAATAAGCGTGCCTAAATTTACCGCCTCGAAATTTTCCCTTACATTATTTTTCGCAACCAGTAATCCGAAAATGTATATGGCAATTATGCCGACTGTGATTGCTATTCCGAGAGTTTTTATTCTTCGCACTGCAATGATAAAGCTGACCTGCCTGACCATTGGTAAATCTTCTGACATTTGGATTTAATATTTATTTATGAATAATTGGATTAATGGCGACTAGAATTTATAAAATTGTTTGTATTCTAAATTAACATTATTTTTACAAAAATGAAAAGTAAAGTTAACATTATCAGTTCAGAAATTTTAGATGAAGATAAGCCCGTCGAAGGCGACTTTACATCACGCATCCGCCCTAAGACATTCGGTGAGTTTATCGGTCAGGATAAGGTTAAAGAGAATCTTAAAATATTCATTGAAAGCGCGAAGAAGCTGAATGAATCACTTGACCATATACTTTTTACCGGACCGCCCGGATTGGGGAAGACTACATTAGCCAATATAATCGCGAATGAATTAAGCACACATATCGTGACTACATCAGGTCCGATAATAGAAAAGCCGGGAGACCTTGCGGGAATGCTGACTAAACTGCGCGAAGGCGAAATATTGTTCATAGACGAGATACACAGGATACCAAAAGTCGTGGAGGAATTTTTATATTCTGCGATGGAAGAATATAAGCTGGACATAATGATAGACCAGGGACCTGCAGCGAGAAGCATTCCGATTAAGCTGGAAAAATTTACTCTTATCGGAGCGACAACAAGGCAGGGCTTACTGTCCTCGCCAATGCTTGACAGGTTTGGGATTAACTGTCATCTTGATTATTATGTCACTTCGCACCTTGTGGAAATAGTAAAGCGCTCATCAAAAATCATGAAAATAAAAATTTCAGATGAAGGCGCTTTTGAGATAGCAAAGAGGAGCAGGGCTACTCCCAGAATTGCAAACCGTTTATTGAGAAGAACACGTGACTTTGCAATAGTAAAAGGGG
>JBBRTN010000087.1:0-6977 GCA_038244395.1 Ignavibacteria bacterium | reverse complement strand
CATATGTTATGATAAAAAATAGTTTCTAAATTTCAAGACAAAATTATGTGAAGTACAATTTTTGGGAAAACTCTAAATTACTCAAAATGCTGAGAAAAGTCAATACAGGAAATGATGGAAAATTTACTTTTCTTTCCTAAACTATGCCTGAGTTTGTGCAAAGCGGGAGTATTTGAATATTTAAGCTTGCGGCTTTAACAACTCGTCAATAATGCTTAAAACACTGAGTCCGTCTGCCTCGGCATTAAAATTTGTAATTAATCTATGCCTCAAAACAGGTCTTGCAATCTTTTTTACATCTTCGATTCCTGGGGAAAATCTTCCTTCGAGAATGCAGTTTGTTTTTGCACCGAGTATTAAGTATTGTGATGCACGCGGACCGGCTCCCCAGCTGATATAATCTTTTATAATCTTGGGTGAATTGTTATCAGTCGGCCTTGTCCTGGAAACGAGGCTTACCGCATAATTAATTACTTCATCTGCCACAGGAACTTTTCTCACCAGATCCTGAAATAATATTATTTCTTCTTTTGAAAGAATTTTTCTTGTCTCCGGTAAATACATACTCGTTGTCTTCCTGATTATTTCGAGCTCCTCATTAAACTCAGGATATTCCAGCCAGAGATTAAACATAAATCTGTCTAACTGTGCTTCCGGTAATGGATAAGTCCCCTCCTGCTCTATCGGGTTTTGTGTTGCCAAAACAAAAAATGGCTCCTCGAGGGTATAGGTCGACCCCGCCGCTGTCACCCTGTGCTCCTGCATTGCTTCAAGCAAAGCTGACTGTGTTTTGGGCGGTGTCCTGTTTATTTCATCCGCCAAAATAATATTCGCAAATACAGGACCTTTTATAAACTTAAAAATTTTTTTTCCGGTATTGTCATTCTCCAATATTTCTGTTCCTGTAATATCTGATGGCATCAGGTCGGGAGTGAACTGGATTCTGCTGAAATTTAAATCCAATACTTCAGAAAGTGTCTTAACAATTAATGTCTTGGCAAGCCCCGGTACTCCTACAAGAAGGCAATGTCCCTTCGACAGTATAGAGATTACTATTTGTTCAATTATTTTATCCTGACCTACAATGACTTTTGATATTTCATTTTTCAGGTCTTTGAATTTTGAATTTAGTAACTTTACTAATTCCGCGTCTGAACTGTTTTGTATATTATTCTCTGCCATAAAAATTTTTTGGATTAAATATATTTAAATTGTTATGTCTGCTGTTCCACTTCACCAAACTCCTTCATACTATCCTTTATTTCATCCGAATTCCCGGCTATCGAGATTGTCAGATTATCCGGATGAAGATATTTTTGAGCAGCTTCTTTAATATCCTCTTTCGTTAGATCATTTATTTTTCCGATATAAGTATTGTAATAATTATCACCAAGATTATTCAGCTTTAGATTGATAACCTTTGATGCTATTGCATTCGGAGTTTCAAGCTGAAGTGGAAAATTTCCGGAAATATAGTTTTTTACATTCTGCAATTCCTCCTCACTGACATACTCATTCCTTATCACATTAATCTCTTTTAATATTTCTTTTATAGTTGCAGAAGTAATTTCATTTTTTACTTCCGTTGTAATCGAAAAATCTCCTGCGAATTTATTCGGATTGAAATATGATCTTGCTCCATAAGTATAACCGTTTACTTCCCTCAGGTTCTTATTAATTCTCGAAGTGAAATAACCGCCGAGAAGCATATTCAAAATGTATACAGAAAAATAATCCGGATTGTCTCTTCTGATTCCCTTATGACCGATCTTAATCGATGACTGCACTGCGCCTTTTTTCTCTGTCAAATAAACCCTTGTAGAATCCTGAATTGCCGGGACTAAGATTTCCGTTTTAAGATCAGATTTCTTTTTCCATGACGAAAAATTCTCGTTCATCTTTGCAGTTGCCTCGCCCGGCGTGATATCACCGACAAATGCAACAAGCATATTTTCGGGCACAAATACTTTTTCATAAAAAGATTTAATGTCATCCCGGTTCAGGTTCCTGACAGATTGCTCTGTCCCTTCTACAGGAAATGCATAAGGCGAATTTTCATAAACAACTTTTCTGAAGACTTTATCAGAAAGATAATCGCCGTCATCAGTCATTGAAAGAAGTGAATTTAATCTTTGCTCCCTCTGCCTGTCAAGCTCCTCTGCTGAAAATTCAGGATTTAATATCACATCAGATATTATGTCAAATATATTGTCAAAATATTTTTTTAATGAATAAGAACTCACATATGTCGCATCATAGTCACAGCCGCTTGAAATCGTAGCCCCGATAAAATCTACTTCGTCGGCAATTTGTGTAGCGGTTCTTTTCCCGGTTCCTTTTGTCAGCAGCTCCGATGTCATTGAGGCAAGTCCGGATTTTTTTTCTCCGAAAAAATAATCCAGGTATGCACCTGACCTGAAGACAAACCTCGTTGTCACTAAAGGCAGGCGGCTGTCTTCTATTACTAAAACCGTTATGCCGTTTTCTGTCTTAGTCTCAAAAAATTTCGGGAAATTAGCATCCTTTGGCTTACCCGATAACGGAGGAACTGATCTGTCCAAAATCCCCGCTTCATTTATATCGCTTATTCTGGTGTTTTGCATTTAATTAATCTTTCGGTAAATAATTTAAAACCAGTCTCTGGCTGTTGTTAAGATATTTGTTTGCAGTCTCTATAATGTCGTTTTTGGTAACCGATAAGTAATCAACTATTTCATGGTTGATTTTTTCACAGTCGTTGTAGAAAGTTTTTAGAAATGAAAACTTGTCCGCAAGTGATACGATGGACTGCCTTTTCGAGTTGTAATGTGTTTCAATTTTATTTTTAATTTTTGTAATCTCATTATCACTTATTTTTCCCTCACGAATTTCAGCCAGTATACCATCAATCCTGTTTTCAATTTCATCAATGCTCCTGCCCTTCATTGCTATCGCGCTGATAATAAACAAGCTCGTCTTTTCCATTCCGTAAAGATTTGTATCAATCTCGTTTACCAGTTCATCCTTGTATTCAAGTTCATAATACAGCCTTGAACTGTCTCCTTCGGATAATATTCCGTTTAATATATTCATCGAATAATATTCCTTCGTCCCTATTTCAGGCAGGCGGTAAAATATAAATTTACCGTCCAGCTGTATATTATCAAAAATATTTTCCCGCATCTCTTCCTTGATATCATCCTCTTCAAATTTCTTTCTTTCAATTGCTTTACCCGGTTTGATATCACCGTAATATTTTTCGACCAGCCTGAGTGTCTCATCATAATCAATGTCTCCTACTACCGAGATCACAGCATTATTCGGCTTGTAAAATTTATCGAAGAAATCCCTGACATCGCTAAGTTTCACTTTTCGCAGGTCATCCATATTCCCGATAACAGGCCACCTGTGCCCGCTGTTCCTGAACAATCTTTTTGAGCTTTCCTCTTCCACCGAGCCGTAAGGAGAATTGTCCACATATAAAAGCTTTTCTTCAAGGACCACATCTTTTTGAATCTCAAGACTTTCTTCCGAAATACCGAACCCATGTATCCTGTCCGAATCAAGCCAGAAAGCGGTTTCAAGCTTGTGAGACGGAACTGTTATAAAATAACTTGTGCTATCCCAGCTCGTGTAAGCGTTGCTGTCTCCGCCGTGCTGATTCAACAATTCATCAAATGTTCCTTTAGGTATATTCGGCGAGCCTTCAAACATAAGATGTTCGAATAAATGAGCGAGTCCTGTCATATTTTCTTCTTCATCTTTTGAGCCGATATGAAATGTTGTGTTAACCGCTACAGCGGGAATATTCCCAAACCTGCTCAGTATAACCCTCAGTCCGTTATCAAGTGTATGCTCTTTATAATCTATTGAACGAATGCCTGAATTTATTTTTTCTGCTGTGTTATTTTTTATCAATTATAATTTTTTATTAATTCTATTGGAAGGTATGTGATTGTCAGGCTGTTTTTATTCAGGATAAAATCATTTACGGAATTTATAATACTCTCCCTTGTCACCGATAAGTATCTTTCAATTTCCGTATTTATCCTTGATGTATCCTTATAATAAAGATAATTAAAAACAGTCTCCAGCGAAATATTCATCAACTGGGAATATTTTGCAGTGTTGCCAAACTCAAGCTGATTCTGAATTTTCTCAAACTCTTCATCCGTAATTCCATTGGTTGCGATGTCATTGATTTCATTTATTATTTCATTTTTTATATAATCAGGTTTTATTCCCGGGTTCAACATTGCTTTGAAAATAATTACTCCGCCATCCTTCAGAGACAGCTTTAATGCCATTACAGATTTTAATAACTCTTTTTCGTAAACAAGCTTTCTGTAAAGCCGGCTGCTCCTGTTGTTTGCAATTATTTCCGAGAAATAATCAAAATCATAATCCTCTTTTGCGCCGGAGCCCGGTATCTGGTAGCAGATGCCGAGTGATGTTAATCTTATATTATCGTGTATTGTTAATTCAATGTCTTTTCCGATTTCTTTAATATTATTTCTATTTCTAATTGTGTTAATTATGCTCTTCTCTTTTTCTATCCCTTCAAAATATTTTCTAATTAAATTTTCGGTTTCTTTATATTCAATATCACCTGATATAACAAGAACTGAATTTGCAGGTGAATAATAATTGGAATGAAAATCCTGAGCTTCTTTAACTGTAAATGAATTGATGTCATCTTCATTCCCAATTACCGGCGATTCATATCCTGAACCTTCAAACACATTCCTGAAAATATTTTGCATCATCGAGCCGTACGGCGCATTATCATATCTCTTTCTTTTCTCTTCAATGACTACACTTTTTTGATTTACAAGATTTTCCTCTGTAATGGAAAGTGAATTCATTCTTTCCGATTCGAGCCAGAGAGCCATTTCAAGATTATTGGAAGGCATTGTTTCAAAATAAACTGTCGCGTCCTGCATCGTAAACGCATTGCATGTTCCTCCTGCTTTCATCACATATTCAAAATGCTCACTTTTCTTTATATTTTCAGAACCCTGAAACATCATGTGCTCGAATAAATGTGCAATTCCTTTTTTATTTTTTATCTCATCCTTTGAGCCCGCATTATATCCGATAGTAACGTTTACAATCGGTTTTAGATTGTCCTTATATAAAATACAGTGAAGACCGTTCGAAAGGTCAAATTCTTTAAAGACAATTTTTTTTGCTGACATTAAGGAATGTGATTTGTGAACCTGCTGCCGTTTTAAATCTTTTCAATCGGTATATGATTTCCGGATTATTTTTTTAGAATTACAAAAGTAGTTTTTTTGAATTTAAAATACAGTGTATTAAATGGAAAGAATTCAGTAAATAAAGCAAAGCCGACCAAAACATTTCAGCTACAGATTTTAGCTTACTAATTTAAGGCTCGTATGTTACCAAAATTGGTTTTTGAAATTTATTATTGATTTTGAATCAGGTTGTCTTTATTTAGAATGATGTTCGATTTATAATAACGTACAAATAATTTTTAGGATTATTTTACTCTTCATGAAAATGGAATTTGGATTTTTTGGATTTAAAGAATATTAATGAATATTGATTTATGCCATCGATTAACTTACTTTTGCTTACCGAATAAAGCATATTAATTTAAATGAAACATAATTCGTATTTTATCAGCTGTCCCAGCATAATCTTTTCAATCTTTTTAACCATAGTCATATTACTGACTGTTTCATGCACGGAATTCCATTATGAAAAACCGCCGGATAAATTAAAAAATGTTTATCTTTCCTTTGCAGGAGAGCGTGACGGATTTAAAATTTATATAGTAGACGGTGATGAAATTAGGAAAAATTATTTTGATGAATTTGTTTACGGAGGAAATGGAGAGAGATATACTTTTATTCCACACGGCGAGATTTGGGTTGACAATTCTATTTCAGCGGAAGAATTTGAAACAACAGTTGCTCACGAACTGAAAGAAAGAAAACTCATGGCGCAGGACGGATTGTCTTATGACGATGCTCATGATTCAGCGCTTGCGCTTGAGGTAAGATTGAGAAATGAATGGAAAGACATTTGCCTCGGTCATGAAGAGATGCTTGACAGCGTTACGCCGAGAGATTTTGATTCAACAATGGAAATAGATTCGCTGCCTGAAAAAATCAAACTCAAAAATATTTACAGGATTCCGCTTGGTAATAAGGACGGCGTAAAGATCTGGGTTGTAGACGGTTATCTTATCCGAAGAGAAATTTTCCCTGATTTTGGATTCAGCGGAAATGACATGGAATACATGTTCATTCCCCCGGGAGAAATATGGATCGACGGACAGATAAGCTGCCTCGAAACAAATTATTCGATTGCGCAGGAATTAAAAGAAAGAGAGCTGATGAAAGAAGGACAAAGCTATGACTCCGCTTACATTCATTCGATGAGTTTAAAAACTGAACTCGTAGCAGAAAATGAAAAACTGATTTCCCATCTGCCGGAAGTAAAAAAAACCAACCCTGCCTTCCGTGATGAAGGAACAAAAACAGAGGATAAAAAAAAATAAAATTAGAATTTTAGAAAGTATAGTGCGAAAGTTAATTTATAATAATAACATTAGTTTTTTATGATTTTAAAAAATTATAATTTTATAATATAAAAAATTATGTCAACTCTTAATTGCAAACTTATCGCAGACATTGCAGTCTTCTCAAATGACGAAGTCCTGCTCGTAAAATATAAAGACAAAAATAAATATGACCATCAGTCCGGTTGGTTTCTCTCTGATGATTTAATAAATGAATTCGAACATCCCGAAGACGCAGCAGCGAGAATTCTAAGCGAGCAGCTTAATTTATCCGAAGCAAAATTAAAATTAGAAAACGTAGAATCGTTTAAAGGCAATGACGGTTCATGGCATTTGATATTTCATTATAAAACTGAAATTTCTTCAAAGGAAAATTTAACTCCTTCTGATGAGATTGATTATATGGAATGGTTTTCTTTGAAAGCTCTTCCTGATAAAAAAGAAGTTG
>JBBRTN010000086.1:0-6996 GCA_038244395.1 Ignavibacteria bacterium | reverse complement strand
TCAGTAGTCCCTAAAAGCAGGGAATTCTTAATCGAAAAATTCCGGTCCGACGAAGGATATCATTTATTTTTTTACCCGTTCGAAGGAAGGCTTGTGCATGAAGGTATGGCTGCGCTTTTTGCTTACAGGATATCAAAGCTAAAACCGATTAGTTTTTCTCTGGCAATGAATGACTACGGTTTTGAATTACTTTCCGATATAGAGATTCCCATTGAACAAGCAATTAAAAATAAATTATTTGACGATGATGAACTCTCTGATGATATTTTAAAAAGCATCAACAGTTCGGAAATGGCTAAGCGCAGATTCAGGCAGATAGCGAGAATTACGGGACTGATATTTCAGGGATATCCCGGGAAATACAAGACTACAAGGAACCTGCAGGCATCATCGGGTTTGTTGTTTGATGTCTTCAGTAAATATGAACCGGATAGTCTGCTGATTAAACAATCTTACGAAGAGATGATGCAGTTTCAGCTTGAAGAATCAAGACTGCGCCGCTCGCTTGACAGGATAAGAAAGCAAAAATTAATAATTACAAATCCGGATCTGGCGACTCCGTTTTCATTTCCCATAATGGTTGACAGGATGAGGGAAGAAGTAACAACGGAGAAACTGGCAGATAGAATTAACAAGATGAAGCTAAGATATGAAAGTGATTAGAATGATTTAAAAATTTTAGGAATAAATGATTTTCCAATACTGTTTTTGAAATCTAAAATTATTTGTTTGATCAAAATTATAAAAAACTCAACCGAGGTTATTTTAAAGGGTGAAGTCTTTACGCTGCTTTCACAGAAGGCAATTTATTATAATAAGGAAAAAGCGCTTTTAATGTCCGATATACATCTGGGAAAAACAGGGCATTTCAGGAATGCGGGAATCCCTGTACCTGCCGAACTTGCATTCGCGGATTTAATATGTCTTGATGAATTGTTAAATCAAAATAATTTACCCGTCGAAAAATTAATTATACTTGGAGATTTTTTTCATGCAAAAGAAAATTTTGATTTGAGGATCTTCGAAGAATGGAGAAAAAAGAATCATAATTTAAAGATTCAATTAATAAAAGGAAATCATGACATATTCTCTGAGCGTGTTTACAATTCATTAGAGATTGAAATATATAATCTTGTAGTACTGAATAAATTTATATTGATTCATAATTTCAAAGACGAAGGAGATATTGACGGGCATTATAAAATCTGCGGGCATATTCATCCTGCAGTCAGGGTTTACGGCAAAGGGCGACAGGCATTGACTCTGCCGTGTTTTTATTTCGGAGAAAGTTTCGGGATTCTTCCGGCGTTTGGGAGATTTACTGGTAACCATATTATTAAGCCGGGAGAGAATGATGTGGTGTTTGTGGTTGGAGTTTAAATTAGAATAAGAAATTTGTAAAGTTTTAAAAATTATTTGTGAATGGATAAATGACTCAATAGTATTTTAAAGTATTTTAAAAGTATTTTAAAGAAATTTATTCAAACTTATAATTCCCATTCCGAAGTTTGATAAGCTTTCTTTAATTTCTAAATACTATAATTTTACAATGTAAAACTTAAGCGAAATATTTATATTTAATAAAAAAAATATAATACTATGAAGATTATTCTTTACTTTTCAGCAATGATTTGTCTGTTTCTTTACACTTCGTGCGGTGAGGATGCTCCTACAAATTCTACTTCAACTAACCCGGTCGTTCAGGGATATAATCCCGATGAATCCGGCCAGTGCATGACTCTGAGCGCGTTGGCATATGTGAATGAAAATAATCCGTCATACATAAAAGATTCTCTGCTAGTTCAGCTGGGAATCACGAGCTATGCAACGGGTGGCAAATGGAAGCTTGACTGGGGACCGGCAGTTAACTCTGACTTCAGTAATATGATGTTTGTTGCAAAAGATACAACCGCAAACCCGCTCAGGTATGCAATAGCAATAAGGGGTACTGACTGGTGTTATTTTTTTAACTGGAAGGAGGATATCGGCGCAATTGAGTTTGATGCATATCCGTACGGTGGCAGCGTTGATTCTGTATCTCATGGAGCCTTATATGGTCTGAATCAATTGCTTGCAATGAGAGATCCGGTTACACAAAAGACTCTGATCGCATACTTAAACGACATTCCTGCCGGTAATAATGCGATGTACATTACAGGTCACAGCCTGGGCGGACAGCTTGCTACAATTCTTTCCTCATGGTTTCTGGATAACGGGTACTCATCGAAGTTTTCACTGAAGGCTTATACTTTTGCTGCCCCGAGCACCGGCAATGAATCGTATGCGCAGCATTATTCGAATATCTTCGCTGCGTCAAATGCAGAAAGTCACAGGATTGTAAATTCAAATGACCTCGTGCCGAACTTTTGCGCTACGCTTGATGACGTTATTATAAATCAAATTCCGACGACACTTCCAAAATATGTTGACGGTGTTGTTGTAGGGCTTCAGCTCTATCTAATCGACTATGATTTAATTTATAAAAATGTGGGAGAGAAATATAACCTTGGGACAAAGGCTCCGGACAGCTGTAATTATTCGCCGGGATCCACGGAGCAATATGCCTGCTGGGTTGCACATGAACATAATACAAATACTTATTTAACTTTACTGAATGCTCCTCCGCTAAATTATTACACGGCTGCCTGTGACTGGAATACAAGGTAACATCAATTATAAAATTATAAAATTATAAAGTTATAAAAGTTATCATATATACAACTGAGATTTATTTAAAAAAAAAGGATCTAAAAAAACAGATCCTTTTTTTAAATAATTCGGATTTTGAAAAACTATTTCTTGAAAATAATATTATCTTCGAAAGGTATTTCCTTTCCGTTCATAGTCATAGTCCCCTTTGAACTCATTACCATGTCAGTTCCGTTAACCAAAAATGACCTGGTCTCTTTGTACATGGAATTACCACCGTTAAGTGTGAGCTTGTTATCACTGAATGCTCCGCTTCCAGTGGAAACTCCATCCGCACCATAAGAATCAAACCACCAGGTTTTTGCATTTCCTGCGGCGTCCGTACCGTATATTCCTTTGCCCTGGTAGGTTTGTGTTGCGTCTTCTTTCCCGGTCGCTCTAAGATCCATAATCAAAAACTGATGACTGATATCCCAGTATGCTTTTAAATTCACCATCATAGGCACACCCATCATATTACTTTCACCGTTCCAGTCTCCGTTCATTTGTTCATAAACTTTATTGTTAAGGGGCGGGGGCGGAGCCATTGAAGCATTGTCGTCCTGTGAATTTGCTTTGGCAGTAAATAAGATTGTAAATATGAAGCAAAAATAAGTTAAAGATTTATACATTTTACCCTCCTTTATATTTTTAGTTATTAGTTAATTGTTATTGGTTTATTAATTAGATAATAAAGAGAATAATTGGAAGTTTGTAGGTAAATATGCAACCGCGCAATACTAAATTCTCATCAGGGTCCCAAATCAGTATTGTTCAAAATAAATTTATTTTTACCAATTTCAATTGAAGTTGAAATAGAAATTGATTTTTGTTTCAAATTTTCAAAACCTTTAAAACAACCCGCCTGTGATTGCATAGCTTTTCGTTTTGTCTTACAAAGGAAAAGCGGATAATATTTTTAGTCAAATCGTTTTGGACGGGCATACTAAATTCTCAAACTCCAGGAAAACTTATCATTCGAAATTTTTAATCTTATTCCATAATTCATTAATATTGGATTTCATATTTCTTGCAATGAAGATTGGAAGGTTATTTTCATACGGCATTGAATATTCAGCTGAATGAGTGCCGGCCCGGACTACTTCTCCGAAATTTCTTAAATGGTCTTCAGCCTTTCCGCCTATTATTATTACTACAGGATTTTTTAAATCGCCGTATCCCCATATCCAGTAATTATTGTGATTTGAAATTGCCTTTGGGAGCGGAAACTTATTACTGAAAAATTCTATTGCGCCTGCTTCGCCGTAATTCTCACAATAGACTAAGACGTTTACTCTTTGGTCTTCAGGGATTTGCATATAGATTTCAGAAACATCTTTAGCCAGTTTTTCCCATCCGAACATATCGGCATAAAATTGCGGAAGCTCCGATAGCTCTTTACTTTCTGAACTTGTAGGAGCGAATCCCATTTTGGCTGCATATTTTATGTATGCTTCTACCGGCAGAACGGGGAGAGCAAGTGGAGTTATTAATATTCCTAAAAGTATCAGCGGCAGCAATATAACATAGCGGATAAATTTTAATCTGTGCTCAGTTAATTTTTCAATAAAAACTCCTCCCCCGGCAAATAAGACTGTATATGCCGGGGCAAGATAACCTGCTTTACTGTGCCCGTTAATGATGAGTATTGTAAATGTTACTATGTATATTATTCCCGGTATCATAAATTTTCTTCCGGTCTTGTTGAATAAAAAATAATAAAGCCCGGAAAGCCAGATCAGGACGGAGAAAGGATTCATGTTCGTTATTTGTCCTATGATAAAATCTCCCGAATTCAGGTTTGAGTATTTGCCGGAAGTCGCGTTCCGTATAAATTCAAGGTGAGCAAAATCGTTTTGAAAATTCCATATTATAAACGGAGAAAAAATTAAGAGAGCCGTCAGTGCACATAAATACGGTCGGTAAGTTAGTAATAGTTTTCTCTTATCTGAGATTAAAATTCCTATAAAGAATCCAAACTCAAGCCAGAGGAAACCAACTTTATTCAGTGAACCAAGTCCCATTACAATTCCCAAAAGTATCCAATAGGTCAGTTTGTTATTTTCAATAATCAGAATTATCAGATAGAATGCCATTGCCCAAAAAAGAACATCAAATGAATTCATCGAGTATATTGAACTTATTCCAATATAAACCGGAGCGAAGATTACTGCGAATCCGGAGATGACAACGGACATTTTTCGTCCTCCGAGTTTCAATGCCATAAGGCATGTCACTATAACTGTGAGAGCGGAATTTACAGCAGGCAGGAGTCTTATTGCAAACAGTGAATCACCGAAGAGGAGTCTGCTTACTGCAAGAATATAAATAGAAAGCGGAGGCTGGTCCACATAGCCCAACGCGGGTCTGTTGCTGCATGCAATGTAGTACAGCTCATCGCGGAAGATTCCATAACCGGCAAAAATATTTGTATAAAGGTGAATAAGGAGAGGTATTGACGCCAAGCCTGCTATTAGAAAAAAATAATTTTTTTCTGACTCGTTCTGATTTTCTGCTTTATAGTGCAATAGTATCCCGCGCTAATTATTCATAAAAAATAATTGTTCCGATTTGTTTTTTAACTAAAGGCATTCTGAAAAGCCGCCGTATCCGTGTACTCCGCTGTTTATTTTGCCTCTCCGAAATATCCGTAAGTTTCTTTTACCAGCTGAATGTTTCCGTTATCTGACATTATTTTATACTTTAAAAATAAGATGAATGAATTCTTTTTTGACGATATAAAATTAGAAGTTTTAATTTAAATAAAAAAGCCCTGACTTCATAAGAAATCAGGGCCTTCAAATATAGTTATGTTAACTCTCTTATTTTATCAGCATCATTCTCTTAATATCCGTGAAATTACCGGATACTATTTTGTAAAAATAAACTCCGCTTGAATAGTTAGAAGCATTGAATTCTACTTTGTAGAATCCTGCATTCTTCACTTCATTAACAAGAGTTGCGATCTCTTTTCCTAAAACGTCATAAATTTTTAATGTAACTAATCCTGACTTAGGCATCGCGAAGTTAATTGCTGTAGTCGGATTAAACGGATTAGGATAATTCTGTGCGAGTGCGTATGTTTCAGGTGTAAGCGTTAATTCATTTCCAGCGATTCCGACAGAGTTAGTTGCTAGAATGTTATCAATGTATAAATTGTTTCCGTATCCGCTCTTACCAACGAAGCGTACTTTGTTGGTTCCAACAGGCATGTTAAAGACTTTTGTTGCCCATTGTGAAGCGAGTGTCGGTGTAAATGCACCTACGAAAGGTCCGCCTACAGTAGTCATAATAGGTGATGAGTTTGTACCTGATGAAAGTGTTTGTGAAGCACCCATTCCGATTAATCTTGTCCATGTAGATCCATTGTTGGCTGAAGTTTCAATGATACATGAATCAGGAGCTAATGTCGTACCTGATAAATAAAATGCCTGCGAGTAATCGAATTTCAATACATTATTCGTAGATGTTACGGCTGGAAACTGGTTGCTGGTCAATGTCTGAAGCGGAGTTGAGGTTTGAGCTGTCCAGTAATCATATTTAGCTGAACCGACACCTACCTGGTAACCACTTACAGCATTTCTCGTCCAGTACTGGGTAGTGCCGCCGCCATTATCCAATCCCCAGAATGGAGGAGGAAATGTTGTGTTGCTGAAATCCTGATTTAAAGGTAATAAGCCTACTCTTCTAAAAGTAATTGCTCTGTCAGGAGCGGTTGAGTTTAAAGAATCTGTTGCAGTGTAAGCTCTTGCTCTCCATTGACCTGTGATAGAATCACCGGGGTTAACGCTGATACCTGCAAGTAAAGAATCCAGTTTGGAATTTCTTACTGTCCAGAAAGTATCGAGTCCGCCGTTGTTAGATGAAATTCTGAAAGTAGGCGGATCTGAGAATGTTCCTGTTTTATATAACCATCTGTATGAAGCGCCGAGTCCTGATCTGGTCCATGAGAAAGTAATCGGAGTCAGGTCAACCGGTGATGTAATAATTGTAATACCCGAAGCAGGAGCTGAAAGTGAGAATGCGGTCAAAGAAACCAACTGTCTTCTAAATGTAATTGCTCTTGGTCCGTTCGTTGAACTTAATGAATCCGGACCTGAAGCTCCCGAACCTTTGTATGCCCAAACGTTCCACTGTCCGACTGCTGAGTCTGTTGCACTTCCGTTATTTGTAAAACCGTTTGCTGCAAGAACTACATCCAAAGCTCCTAATGTTGTTGTAAGAACATTTGTTGCTGATGGCATTGTTAATCTTCTCGGTGGAACAACCGGGTTACCGAATACAAATTTATATGAAGCACCGCTTGCT
>JBBRTN010000085.1:0-7000 GCA_038244395.1 Ignavibacteria bacterium | reverse complement strand
TAACAGTCGCTTACCTATATTTAATACAGCATACTTTTATTCATGTAACAGCTATGTGCCTCAATGCCGCAGGTATAGCTAAAAGGATAGCTTTTATGTATTTTTTAGAAGCTGTATTAAACATTATATTTTCTGTTATCCTGAAATCCGGCGTTTGTATTGCAGAGCAAGTAATTTATTTATGAAGTCGTCATTGAGCTTATAGTTATCCTCCGGTTTTACTGTCACTCGCTGACTTAAAATATCTCCGTCATCTTTCAGAAGAAGTTCCTTGACTTCATTTAAAAAAATGTCGCTGTATAATGTATGCCCGTTGTAATCGTTTGTCCTGACAGGAAATATTATGCTGTACCTTTCGGGCTTCACTGCATAATTCCATTCTCTTTTATAATACTTTCTTTTATCGGGTTCTTTGTTTGCATTATTGGTCACCACCGGAATGAATGCAAATGCATCGTCAATTGCTTTTTGAATGCTCTCGTCCAGTGCATCTCCGTTCAGAAGGCCTGTTTCATCAAACCAGGTATCAATAAGATTATCTTTAAGCTGTTCATTAATACGCCGGGCAATTTCAAAGTCATCATGGTTGTAGCTGATGAAGACATGATTTTTATTAAGTGATTTTTCAATGCTGCTTGGGTCTCTTGACTGAAGCTGGTTATAAAGTTTGTTTATAAATTCATCAGGGTTTTCCGGAAATTTCTTTATGCCATAATTATCAATGAAAAATGCTTTGTTGGAATCATCTTCGAACTCTTCAATGATGTAATTTTTTTCCAATGCTTCCCGGCTTATATCATCAATGCAAAATCTCATGAAGAACCTTAGTATCCAGTCAGGGAAGTCGCATCCTATGAATAATAATTTTGCATTTTTCAAAGCTGACCTGAGATTTGCATATTCATTATTCTTGTTAGAAATCATGTTTACCAGCAGTTCGATGTAATTGACATCTGATATTACATACTCATTGTCCCTGCTGTGCGTCCCAAGCCAGTTATATATAGCTGGCTCTTTAAAATTTTTGGTAGAAAATTTTATCAGTGTATTGTTATATTCAATATCCTGGTTTCCCGTCAGAGTATTGTAGCTGAATATTCTGCATTTCTCTCCCTGATTTCCTAAATATTTATAATTGTTTACTGAAAGTTCAAGCAGTTTAAAAAAAGTCGCGTTGACATAAAAACGAAACTGCTTTATTCTCGAAAGCTGTTCAAACGCTCTCGGTATAAATTCCATTGACTGCCGGAGCTCCTGTATCTTTCCGCTTAAGTTTGATCCGAAATCATCCTTCTGATCCTTCGGCAGCCTGTGGAAAATGCCGTTCAAAATATTGAATACGCTCTTATTTTTATTTAATGTCCAGACTTCTTCAAATATTTTACCGTAAGTTGCATCAAGAATATTTAAAAGATCAATATTCTTATCCTCTAAACTGTATTTGTAAAGGTCAAATCCGATAATGGGAATTACAGAATTACCTTCAATGGCTACGCACAGAGATTCAAAATTTTCTTCTAATTTTTCCTTTTCGTCCATAGGGGAGAACGGGGATTAGTTTATTGTGTTTATTTATTAATCTGCTTTTTAAATTTATTTAAAGTTAAAGTTTTAAAAAGGCAAATTATTATTAGGGATGACATTGATTATTTTTTGAAAGTAATATATTGATTTATTTTATTTTTAAAAGTAATAAAGTAAATCATTAATCATTGCAAGCCAGAGCTGTGAATGAACTCCGGTATATATTTTTTTTTGCATGAATTTTTTATTTCCCGAAAGTGTTTTGAACGAAAACTTTAATTAAAAATTTTAGTATACTCAAAAAATTTTTACAGTCATATAAAAAAATTAATATAGATACTGTTAAAATTCATTTGTAAATTAAATAAACTTAAAAGAAATATTATGAGTATGATTTTCAAAGCGCGCGCAGGAAATATCTCAAACTCAATTGGAATTTTTTTAATCAGGCTGACTCTCGGCTCAATGTTTTTATTTGCCGGTGCAAGAAAAATTCTTGACCTCCAGGCGTTTATAAGGTCAGTTCAGGATACAGGTCAGTTGAATGACACTGTTGCATTCGTCCTCGCGTTTGTACTTCCGTTTATGGAAATGATTTTCGGGGGATTATATATAATAGGATTGTTCACGCCCGTCACAAGTTTCTTTCTCTCGTGTATGACGATTAGTTTTCTCATTGTGCTTGGAGTACGTCATACTGAATTGCCTTTCAGCTATAATATTGTTTTCCTCGCCTGCTCGGTAGCAACAATTTTTACGGGGGCAGGGTTAATTTCTTTTGACGCTCTTGTACACAGGAAAAAGGATCCGCCTAAGATTGTCGTGTCTGAAAATAAAATTAATGTTAATAAAAACGAATCAGATGCAATCTATGTGGATGAAAAGGATGTCGCCTCGGGTGAAGATGTGAGCGGGTAAAATTTTATTTCTTAACAATTTATTTGGCTGTTTAACCTGAAACTATTTTCTCAGAGATTTTTGTCCGAGATAAATCACGCCTTGAAGAATTACTTTACTTTATTATCAGACTTTCTCTTTCCGGTCCAACAGAGACATATTTTATTTTATATCCGGTAAGTTCTTCAATTTTGTTTATATAATTTTGCGCGGCTTCGGGCAGCTCGTTAAATTTACGGCATTTAGTAATATCATCTTCCCATCCGTCCATTTCCAGATATTTTGGTTTTGCAATTTCAAGCGCGGGTGTTAGAGGAAAATCAGTATAAAGTTTCCCGTTGATTTCATATTCGGTGCATATCAATAATTTTTTCTGTCCGGACAGGCTGTCAACTTTTGTCAAAGCAATCTCATCCACTCCCTGGATTTTGGCTCCGTATCTCGTTGCGACTGCATCAAAATGTCCTATTCGTCTTGGTCTTCCTGTTGACGCGCCGTACTCCATAGCGACTTCACGGAGTTCGCCCGCTTCGACATCTGACATCTCCGTTACAAATGGTCCGCTGCCGACACAGCTCGAAAAAGCTTTCATAACACCGATTACATTATCAATTTTTTTATTAAACAGTCCTCCGCCTACAGGCGCATAAGAAGCCAGAGTGCATGATGAGGTTGTGTATGGATAAATTCCAAAATAAACATCACGCAGAGAACCAAGCTGAGCTTCGAACAGAATTTTCTTACCGGCTTCTGCAGATTCTTCCAGATATTTTGTCGTATCGCAAATATATTTTTTTATCTTTTCCCCGAATTTATTAATCCATTCAAATACTTCGTCGGCGTTTAATGTTTCAGAACTCTTGTAAAGATTCTTTATCAGAATATTTTTCCATTCGACTAAATCTGTAATTCTCTTTTTCAAATCCCCGGGATAAAAGAGCTCGCCAAGCTGTATGCTTTTCTTCTGATACCGCTCACCGTAAGCATAAGCAATTCCTCTGCGAGTCGAACCGTATGCAGCTGCGCCCAGCCTGTCTTCTTCCAGGTTGTCTTCAAGCCTGTGAAAAGGAAAAGTAACCGTAGCCCTGTCGGAAATCTTTATGCCGTCTGTAGCAATGCCGGATTTTTCAAGCCCGGAAATCTCTTCGGATAATGCCTCGATATCAATGACCATTCCTGGACCGAGTATATTTGTCACATCCGGATTAAATATTCCAGAAGGAATTAAATGCAGCTTGAATGTCCCGAGGTTGTTCACTACTGTATGACCGGCATTATTTCCTCCCTGGTATCGGGCAACGATATCCACATTCTGTGCAAGGTAATCGACCATCCTGCCTTTGCCTTCGTCACCCCACTGAAGTCCTACTAAAACCGAAATATTATTTTCCATAATTATTTTTTTAAACATAAAAAAATCTTCAATCAGAATTAGCCTGATGTGAAGATTTAAATTAAAAATTGTAATATTAAATAACTTTATTCCGTAGACTCAAATTCGAAGACATTATCCAGCTTTGTCAGCTTGAAAATATTTAAAATCTTTTCGCTTGCATTAATAATTTTCAAAGAGCCGCCGGATTTTTTTACATTCTTAAGACTGCTGATTAATATTCCAAGTCCCGAGCTGTTTATTGATTTCAGATTAGTCAGATCAAAAATAAAAATTTTAATTCCTTCTTTAATCTCCTTGTCAATAAAATCATTTAGAGTATGAAACTGATTTAATCCGAGAATATCTCCGTCAATGTCTATCACTGCGCATTTCCCGGCGCCTTCACCCGTATATTTTTTGCTGATCTCAGGCATTTACTTTTTTGACTTTTGGTGAAGTAAATTTTGCTTTGCTTAAAGACTTATTCTTTATTAATTGATTTGCTCTTTCCTTCCAGTCTACGACAATTGCGCTGGCAACGAAAACGGAAGAGTATGTCCCGGTAATAATACCGATACCGAATGTAAATGCAAAACTTCTGTTGACTTCACCGCCGAATAAAAACAAAACAAACACGGTTAAAAACACAGTGCCGCTGGTAATGATAGTTCTGCTCAGGGTTGCATTTATACTCTTATTCATTACATCAAGAATATTCTCGTTTTTAAAGAGCTTTATGTTTTCTCTTATTCTGTCAAACACAATAACAGTATCATTGGATGAAAAACCAACAAGAGTCAAAAATGCCGCGAGCATTGACTGATTGAATTCAAGCCGGAGATTAGGAAAGATTGCATCTGCAATTGCAATGACCGAGATAGTTATTAAGACATCATGAAATAAAGCGATAACTGCTCCGATTGCAAATACAAACTGAAATCTGAAAGACAGATAAATTAAAATTGCTATAAGAGAAAACAATACTGCAAATAATGCATTCCTTCTCAGCTCGGCTCCTATCTTAGGACCGACTTTGTCCATCCTCATCACCTGAAAAGTATTACCGGGAATTTTGGCTTTGATACCTTCCTGAATCCTGTCGGAAACAAGCTGACCTTCTTCCTGCATGGGAGTTCTGAGCAGGACATCTTTTTCAGTTCCCATTGATTTTATTTCCATACCGGAAAATCCTGCATCATCCATTGCATTCCTCAAATCAGATATGTTTACATTCTTATCAAACTTTATCTGAATCTCGGTTCCTCCACTGAAATCAATACCCAGCGGGATACTCTTTGTAGTAAATAAAACTGCTAATCCTATAACAATGATAGTAAGAGAGACTATGTAAAAAACTTTTCTCTTTCCTAGAAAATTATAGTTTGTGTTTTCAAAAATTCTCATCTAAATATAAAATATTAATGTTTCGAATAATAAATTAAAAGTTAGCCGAAGCTTATTTGTTTTCCTTTTTCAATCATTATGTCAAATATATAATGTGTAATTACAATTGCTGTAAATAAATTTGCGAGTAATCCGAAAATAAGAGTCAGCGCGAAACCCTGTATAGGACCGCTTCCAAACTGATACAGGATTATCCCCGTGATAATACTGGTCAAATGCGAATCAATGATTGCAGAAAATGCCTTCTTGTATCCAAGGTCTACCGCTGTCCTCAGAGGCTTTCCCGCTCCGAGCTCTTCACGGATTCTTTCAAAGATAAGTACGTTTGTGTCTACCGACATACCAATGGATAAAATTAAACCTGCAATACCCGGGAGAGTGAGAGTCGCTTTGAACGACGCCATGAAGCCCAGTATAATTAACATGTTGATTAATAAAGCAACGTCAGCGATGGAGCCGCCGAATTTATAATATACAATCATAAACAAAGCCACGAGTATCAATGCAGCCAGAGATGAATATATTCCTGCCCTGATTGAATCTTCTCCAAGCGATGGTCCTATTGATCTTTCCTCTATTATTTTTACCGGAGCCGGTAATGCTCCTGCTTTTAAAACAATTTCCAGCAGCTTGGCTTCCTGAACATTTGCCATTCCGTCTATCTGCGAGTTACCGCCTGTTATTTTATTCTTTACTACCGGAGCTGAGTAAACTACTTTGTCGAGAACAATTGCTATTCTTTTGTTAATATTTGCTCCTGTAATTCTTGCCCAGTCTGTGGAGCCTTCGGCATCCATTTCCATTGATACGACAGGCGAATTAGTGCCCGGGTCAATGTTTGACCTTGCATCAACTATGGACTTACCTGTTAATTCAGCATCTCGTTTTACAGCATATAATACATGAATCTTTTCTCCGTTTGCATCAAATGTCCTGTTTGACCAGGCGAACTGCATGTCGGAAGGTATTATTGCCTTGACGTCTTCCCTGTTTAAAATTCTTTCTACCCGTGCTTTATCACTTTCCTTAACATAACCGTCCGCAGTACCGCTTTCCTGATTTATTGAAACAAGTGTGAAGAAAGGATATTTAGCTTTAAGCTCTTCCTCGGACAGCTGAGCCTTGTCGGAATCATTTTCATTGCTGGAGTCTGTGGATGTCAGTGAACTGTCACCGGACTTGTCTGAAGTATCTTTATTATTATTATTATTATTATTTTTTACGGCAGTGTCTTTTTTCTCCGCGATATTTTTCTTTTCTTTTAAAGAATCTTTTTTACTGTCAGTAACAATTTGCTTTTTGTCTGATGATTTTGTTAAAGAATCTTTCTTGCTTGCCGCGCTGTTTTTTGTTGAATCTTTTGAGGCAAGTGATTCTTTACTTGTCTTTAAAGAATCAGCAGAGACCGGTGAAGAAGTTGAATCGTTAATTGCCGTCGAATCTCCGACAAGAACTTTATTAATCGCCTGAAATACTTTTATTGTTGCCTGCGGATCATATATCATCTTGAATTCAAGAAGAGCGGTTCCTTCGAGAAGCTTTCTTACTTCCTGCGGATTACTCACTCCAGGAAGCTCTACAATAATCCTGCTGTTACCAACCTTTTGAATCTGCGGCTCGGCAACGCCGTATTGGTCAACCCTGTTGCGGACAATCTCGACAGCCCTGTCAAGCGCGTTATCAATTTCGGTGCTTAATTTCTTTTCTACATCAGCTTCATTGTCTCTTATCTCCCCGTAATAATTTTTCAGCGTAAGACCTTTTTCCTGTAACTTTATTTTAAAAGATTCAAGTATAGCT